>CAZHLQ010000029.1:0-7748 GCA_964533235.1 uncultured Gudongella sp.
AGTAAAATAGTTAACTAAAGAGGCTTTCGAAGAAAGCCTCTTTTTTTTTCAATAGCACTGCCATAGCGTTTGACAACACGACACCCATATGATAATATAATATATTGCATAATAATGATTATAATGGGAATTCTATACGATAAAAGATACCCCATTATATTGGTCGACCGGCAGAAGTTTCACCAAAAGCAAAAGCTTTTGGGTATTTTAGTTTAATGAGGGGTGAAATTTTAATGGTACATCCTGTAACATTTGGAAAGCGGGTCAGAATGAGCTACTCCCGCATCGACGAGGTACTTGATCTGCCCGATCTGATTGAGGTACAGAAATCCTCCTACGATTGGTTTCTCAGGGAAGGATTGAAGGAGGTTTTTGAAGACATCTCCCCCATCCAGGACTACACAGGTAATCTCATTTTGGAGTTTGTCGATTATCATATCGGCGAGTCCATCAAATACGATGAGAACGAGGCGCGAGAAAGAGACGCAAATTATTCAGCATCATTAAAGGTCAAGGTAAGACTTATCAACAAGGAGACCGGAGAAGTAAAGGAACAAGAGGTATTCATGGGCGAGATGCCTTTGATGACTGACAAAGGAACCTTTATAATCAACGGAGCAGAGAGAGTTGTAGTCAGCCAGCTGGTCAGGTCTCCAGGTGTTTATTACAATGAAGAAATAGACAAGTCTGGAAAAAGACTTTATTCTTCAACTCTGATTCCAAACAGAGGTGCTTGGCTTGAATATGAAACCGATTCTAACGATATTGTATACGTCAGGATCGATAGGACCAGAAAGGTACCGATAACTACCCTTCTTAGAGCCTTGAGAATACAATCGGATAGCGAAATAATTGAACTGCTTGGTGAAACTGAGCAGTTGTTGACGACTCTTGAAAAGGATACTACCTCCACTGAGGAGGAGGCACTGCTTGAAATATACAGAAGACTAAGACCTGGAGAACCACCTACGGTCGACAGTGCAAAGAGTCTTTTGAATAACCTGTTCTTTGATCCAAGAAGATATGACCTGGCAAAGGTAGGAAGATATAAATTCAACAAGAAACTGGCCCTCTACAGCAGGATAACCGGTAAAAGAGCTGCCCATGACGTTATAGATCCATCAACAGGGGAGATACTGCTCGAAAAGGGAGAAAAAATCTCCCGTGAAAAGGCTATGGAAATTGAAAGCACCGGAATCAACACAATAAAGGTGCTTCTTGACGATGGTAAAGAAATCAAGGTTTTAAGCAACAATTTTGTAAGTGGGGATTCCTTCGGGCTTCCATTCTCATTGAAGGAGCTTGGGCTTAGAGAAAAGGTATATTTCCCGCTTATGAAGGAGCTTGTAGAGCTTTATCCTGATGAAGAAGAGCTTAAGACGGCAATAAAAGACAGGATTAAGGAATTGTCTCCTAAGCACATAATTATTGATGATATAGTAGCGAGTATAAACTACGAGTTTAACTTATTCTACGGAATTGGAAATACTGATGATATTGACCATCTTGGCAACAGAAGGTTGAGAAGTGTAGGAGAGCTATTGCAAAACCAGTTCAGGATCGGTCTGGCAAGAATGGAAAGAGTTGTCAGAGAGAGAATGACCATCCAGGACGTTGAAATGGCAATACCACAAGCCTTGATAAACATCAGACCGGTTGTGGCTTCTATTAAGGAATTCTTTGGCAGCAGCCAGCTGTCACAGTTTATGGACCAGACAAATCCATTGGCAGAGCTTACACACAAGAGAAAGATGTCTGCCTTGGGACCTGGAGGCTTGAGTAGAGATAGAGCGGGCTTTGAGGTAAGAGACGTGCACAACTCTCACTATGGAAGGATGTGCCCCATCGAGACTCCAGAGGGACCTAACATAGGACTGATGACTTCGTTGACCACCTACGCAAGAATAAATGAGTACGGATTCATCGAAGCACCATATCGAAAGGTAAAGAATGGCAAGGTCACCGGTGAGATAGATTATGTCACAGCGGATATTGAATATGAGCTGATCATAGCTCAGGCAAACGAAAAACTGACTGAGACCAGCGAGTTTGAGAACAAGAGGATAATTGCCAGAGGTAAGGCAGGTGTTGCGGACATATTCAGCCCTGAGGACATCGACTACATGGACGTTTCTCCAAGGCAAATAGTTTCCGTAGGCACGGCAATGATACCATTCCTTGAGAATGACGACGCCAACAGAGCACTGATGGGAGCAAACATGCAGAGACAGGCTGTCCCTCTATTGGTTACTGAGGCTCCGATCATAGGCACTGGTATAGAATACAAGGCGGCAAAGGATTCAGGCGTTGTTGTAGTCGCCAAAAATTCGGGGGTTGTTGAGAAGGTAACCTCAAATGAGATCCTTATAAGAAGAGATACTGACAATCAGATAGATAGATATAAACTGCTTAAGTTCAAGAGATCCAACCAAGGAACCACAATAAATCAAAGGCCGATGATAAAGGCTGGAGAGAGGATAACGAGAGACCAGATAATCGCTGATGGTCCAAGCACGGATCAGGGAGAGATCGCACTGGGTAAAAACCTTCTGATCGCTTTCATGACCTGGGAGGGCTACAACTACGAGGATGCTATTCTCCTTAATGAAAGACTTGTTATTGAAGATGTCCTTACATCTGTACACATTGAGGAATACGAGTCAGAGGCAAGAGACACCAAGCTTGGTCCTGAGGAGATAACCAGAGACATTCCAAACGTAGGCGAGGAAATGCTAAAGGACCTTAACGAAAAAGGTATCATAAGGATCGGAGCCGAGGTGAAGGCAGGTGACATTCTTGTTGGTAAGGTAACTCCAAAGGGAGAGACTGAGCTTACTGCTGAGGAAAGACTTTTAAGAGCTATTTTCGGAGAAAAGGCAAGAGAAGTAAGAGATACATCACTTAGAGTTCCTCATGGTGAAACAGGGATCATTGTAGATGTAAAAATATATTCAAGAGAAAATGGCGACGAGCTTCCACCGGGTGTAAACCAGATGGTAAGAGTCTATATAGCTACTAAGAGAAAGATAAACGTCGGAGACAAGATGTGTGGACGTCATGGGAACAAGGGCGTCATCTCCAGGATCATGCCTCAGGAAGACATGCCCTACATGCCGGACGGAACACCGGTAGATGTAGTATTGAACCCACTAGGAGTACCTTCACGTATGAACCTGGGGCAGGTATTGGAGGTCCACCTGGGACTTGCAGCCAAGAAGCTTGGGATCAGCATTGCTACTCCGGTATTTGACGGAGCAAACGAAGAGGATATCATGGAAGCTCTTAGAAAGGCTGAGTACCCTGAGAATGGGAAGATCAGACTAAGAGACGGCCGATCAGGCGAAGAGTTCGCAAACCCTGTAACCGTAGGGTATATGTATATGCTTAAGCTTCACCACCTTGTTGACGATAAGATCCACGCAAGGTCTACTGGTCCTTATTCCCTGGTTACTCAACAACCGCTGGGTGGAAAGGCGCAGTTTGGAGGTCAGAGATTTGGTGAGATGGAGGTTTGGGCGCTTGAGGCTTATGGTGCTGCCCATACACTTCAGGAAATACTGACTGTAAAATCAGACGATATCATTGGTAGAGTCAAAACGTATGAAGCCATAGTCAAAGGAGAAAACATCCCAGAGCCGGGAATACCAGAATCATTCAAGGTATTGATCAAAGAGCTGCAGAGCTTGGCACTTGACATTAAGGTTATGGGTGAGCAGAGGGAGGAGATCCCGATCAAGGAATCTACTGATGACGACTTGACTGAGCTCGATCTGTTGACTGATGATTCAGCAAGAGGAAGATTGTTCCTCGACGATGAGGAAGAAGAGGACGAGGACACTGACTTAGGGTCCAAATCCAGAGCGAAATCTAAAAAGCCGGCTGCAGAGCTTCCAAAGGGATTCTTGATAGAAGAGGATGAAGAGGAAGATTTTCCAGGCTTTGATGAAGAGGATTTGGATTAAGGAAGGCTTCATATAATATTATGAAAGGAGAGAACGCTCCTTGGGAAAACCAGATGAAAAAGTAATGAAATATGATCCAGAGCATGAAATAGAGGATGCAAGTATAAATTCACCTGATAAGCTGAATATCTCTGATGCAGGACCAAATGACAAGGTATTTACCTTTGATTCCATTAGGATAGGACTTGCTTCGCCTGAGAAGATCAGACAATGGTCAAAGGGAGAGGTCAAAAAGCCTGAGACTATCAACTACAGGACGCTCAAGCCTGAAAAGGAAGGGTTGTTCTGCGAGAAGATATTTGGACCGACAAAGGATTGGGAGTGTCATTGCGGTAAGTATAAGAGAGTTAGGTACAAGGGTGTAGTATGCGACAGATGTGGTGTCGAGGTAACGAAGGCTAAGGTAAGAAGAGAGAGGCTGGGGCATATTGAGCTTGCCGCTCCCGTTTCTCATATTTGGTACTTCAAGGGGATACCAAGCCGTATGGGACTTATATTAGATATGAGTCCAAGAGCACTTGAGAAGGTACTTTATTTTGCTTCATATATAGTAACAGATCCGGGAGATACCTCTATGTATGAGAAACAGCTCTTGACTGAAGCTGAATATAGAGATGCTCTCGATAAGTACCATAATAAGTTCAGAGCGATGATGGGTGCAGAGGCGATAAAAACTCTGCTTGAGAAGATCGATCTGGAAAAAGATTCAAAGGAGCTCAAGGCTCAGCTTAAGGATGCTACCGGACAGAAGAAGATCAGGATAACAAGAAGGCTAGAGGTAGTAGAGGCATTCAGACAGTCCGGGAACAGACCTGAGTGGATGATACTGGATGTAGTACCTGTAATTCCACCAGACCTCAGACCTATGGTACAGCTGGATGGCGGAAGGTTTGCAACCTCTGACCTTAATGATCTGTACAGAAGAGTTATCAACAGGAACAACAGATTAAAGAGACTTCTTGATCTGGGTGCTCCGGATATAATAGTAAGAAACGAGAAGAGAATGCTTCAGGAAGCTGTTGACGCACTCATTGACAACGGCAGAAGGGGCAGACCGGTAACAGGGCCTGGAAACAGACCACTTAAATCCCTTTCAGACATGCTGAAGGGTAAGCAGGGAAGATTCAGACAAAACCTTCTTGGAAAACGTGTCGACTACTCCGGTAGATCTGTAATAGTAGTAGGACCTGAGCTTAAGTTTTATCAGTGTGGTCTTCCAAAGAAGATGGCATTGGAGCTGTTCAAGCCCTTCGTAATGAAGAAGCTTGTAGAAGAAGGTCATGCACACAACATCAAGAGTGCAAAGAGAATGGTAGAAAGAGTCAAGCCTCAGGTCTGGGATGTATTGGAGTCTGTAATAAAGGATCATCCGGTACTCCTAAACAGAGCACCTACACTGCACAGACTTGGAATCCAGGCATTTGAGCCGGTGCTTGTTGAAGGTAAGGCAATAAAGCTGCATCCACTTGTTTGTACAGCTTACAATGCTGACTTTGACGGCGACCAGATGGCTGTTCACGTTCCATTGTCAACTGAAGCCCAGGCTGAAGCAAGGCTGTTGATGATGTCGACCAACAATATCCTGGCACCAAAGGACGGCAAGCCAATAACTACTCCATCCCAGGACATGGTATTAGGAAGCTACTACCTCACTGTAGACAGAAAGGGAGAAGCAGGTGAAGGTAAGCTCTTCAAGGACTATGATGAAATGCTTCACGCTTACTATAATGGCGACATTGGGATCCACGCAACAGTCAAGGTAAGAGTCAAGTTGGATAAGGAAGACAAGGGAACACTTGTAGAAAGCACAGTTGGAAGATTTATCTTCAATGAGCATATACCACAGGATCTGGGCTTTGTAGATAGAGAAAAGGATCTTTATTCTCTTGAAGTAGACAGAGTCGTTGACAAGAAGTTCCTTGGAGTAATAATCGACAAATGCTTCAGGAAGCATGGTAATGCTGTTACCTCGGATATTCTTGATCATATCAAGGAAATGGGCTTTAAGTACTCAACGGTCGGTGCAATATCCATCTCCATGGGTGATGTTATCGTGCCTGACGAGAAGCCTGCAATGATCAAACTGGCAGAGGAAGAGGTAGACAAGTTCGAGAAATCCTTTAGAAGGGGATTGATCTCCGACGAAGAGAGATATGAAAAGGTAATTGAGATATGGAACCAGACTACTGAGGATGTTACTGATGTCCTTATGAAGGGTTTGGACCCAATGAACAACATATATATCATGGCAGTATCAGGAGCTAGAGGAAGTAAAAACCAGATCAGACAGCTTGCAGGTATGCGTGGACTTATGGCGAGTGCCTCAGGTCGTACGGTTGAGGTTCCGATCAAGTCCAACTTCCGTGAAGGATTGTCGGTATTGGAATTCTTTATTTCGACTCACGGATCCAGAAAGGGTCTTGCAGATACTGCTCTTAGAACTGCGGATTCAGGTTACCTTACAAGGAGACTTGTAGACGTAAGCCAGGATGTAATAGTAAGAGAAGTAGACTGTGGTACTGACCAGTTTTTCCTGGTCAAGGCTTTTACAGACGGCAAGGAGGTCCTGGAGGAGCTTAGAGACAGAATTGACGGAAGATATTCCGGTGAGGATATAATTAACCCTGAAACTGGGGAGGTCCTGGTCAAAGCCAATACAATGATCAGCGAGGATATGGCTGATAAAATACAGAATCTTGGAATCAAGGAAGTAAAGGTACGCTCAGTACTTGGCTGTAAGGCTAGGTTCGGAGTATGCGCACATTGCTACGGCAGAAACCTTGCTACAGGTAAGGAAGTCAATATTGGCGAGGCTGTTGGTATAATAGCTGCTCAGTCCATCGGAGAGCCTGGAACACAGCTTACGATGAGAACCTTCCACACAGGTGGAGTCGCTGCAGCCGCTGACATCACCCAAGGTCTACCAAGGGTCGAGGAGCTTTTTGAAGCAAGAAAGCCTAAGGGACTTGCTGTGATCTCAGAGATCGATGGCGTTGTAAGCTTAGGTGAGAACAAACGTAGAAAAGAAGTCATCATTACCTCCGAAAGCGGTGAAACCGCAACCTATAGCATAGTCTATGGTTCAAGGATCAAGGTAAGACCTGGTGATATGATAGAGGCTGGAGACGAGCTTACTGAAGGCTCAGTCAACCCGCATGACATCCTAAGGATAAAGGGAGTCAAGGGAGTTCAGAACTATATCGTTAAGGAAGTTCAGCGTGTTTACAGATTACAGGGTGTTGACATCAATGACAAGCATATCGAGATAATAGTTAAGCAAATGTTGGGTAAGGTCAAGATAGAAAGCTCAGGAGATACTGACATGCTGCCAGGTAGTTTGGTGAATGTACTTGAGTTTGAGCAGACAAACAATAGGGTAACAGGAGAAGGCGGAACCCCAGCTGTTGGAAGGATGACCCTACTGGGTATCACAAAGGCATCCCTTGCAACCGACTCATTCCTATCTGCTGCTTCGTTCCAGGAGACGACAAGAGTCCTGACTGAAGCTGCGATAAAAGGCAAGGAAGACTTCCTGCTCGGATTGAAGGAGAACGTAATAATTGGTAAGCTTATACCTGCCGGTACAGGCATGAAGAGATACAAGGATATTGAGATTAATGATATTGACTACTAGTCAGAGTACAAAAATATTGTGCTAAGAGTTTTATTTTTATTAGTCTTAAGGATAAAGGAATATCATATTAATAAGCATTAGATTTTGGTGCAACCGTTGGTGCAACGGGTACGATAATAGCTGAGAAAATACGATATCGGGCGACACAGAAC
>CAZHLQ010000030.1:0-6952 GCA_964533235.1 uncultured Gudongella sp.
ACGATAAGGCTGTCAAGCCTCCCTAAATCGGCGTATGGCATCAGATCTATCTTGTTGATATCCTGTTGGTTTCTGTCCTCTCCACCTGATACCTGCAATCGAACTATTTCCACCTCATGTCCCTTAACTGTCAGTACCTCCAGAAGTCTCTCCACAACAGATAAAGTATTCCCTGAAAATGAATGTACAACGATCCCAATTTTCATTTTTCTCCCCCTATCTCGCCTTTGACAAGGCATCCTCTATAGCCTTTAGAATCACCCTGCTGCTGTAGGTTGCTCCTGAAATGCTGTCGATCTGGAGGCTCTGCTTCTCAATTACGTCGTCTATGATCGCCTCTGCTGGCTGTCCCATGCCATTGCCATGATCCAAAAGCAATATCTGATCTATCCGCCCATCCGAAATCCTTACCTCCACAGTCGCTGATACCGGTGGAACTGAATATTCTCCGACATATGTCCCTGATTCAAGACTACTGACATCGAAGCTCTCTATAGGAGATTCAACGAGCTCGTCCAAATTTCTGCTGAGATAAAAATACATCCCGGTAAAAGCCACTACGACCACTACTAAAATGATTCCCAAAACCTTTAACAGCTTTCTCAACATATCCACTTCCATTTCCCAAATTTTGCAGCCTGCTTTAAAGCGGCGCCATATATATTATAGCAGTATTTTCAAATAATTGAGCAAGCATTGCAAAAAAAATCACCAGCAAGCTCTGCTGGCGACTATAAACTATTTACTTACATACATCTACCCACGATCCGCAGGTAACCTTTGCAAGGTCATCCACATCTATTTTAAGACAGGTGCTGGGTCCCCCTGCAGCTGGGTATACGTGGTCATAGACCTTCAATGATTTATCAAGATATATATCCAATGGCTGCTTAAGCCCGAATGGACACACTCCTCCTACTGGGTGACCTGTCGCCTCCAGCATCTCCTCCCCACTGACGAACCTGGGCTTTTCATTAAACTGATCCTTAAATTTCCTATTATCAAGTCGAACATCGCCTTTAGTCACAAGAATTATGTCCCTGTCCTTAAGCCTAATAGCCATTGATTTGGCTATTCTCCCAGGCTCTACTCCAAGAGTCTCTGCTGCAAGTTCAACAGTGGCAGTGCTTGTGTCCATCTCCAGCACCTTAAGGTCCAGACCCTTATCCTCTATATATTTCTTGACGCTCTCAACAGTCAACATACCCACCTCACTTTATCTTTTCGTAATAAGTCCTCTTTGATATGCATCCTCAAGCATATCCTCGACAAATTGCCACAACTGATCAGAAGTTCCTTTCAGTGGGCTGATCCTCTTTATAACATCCTGATGAGCTACTCCAAACTTCCTCCAGGTACCTCCACCGTTGTAGTAGTTGTTAAGCATGGGCTGGAGTCTGTCCATAGAAGCTGCAAACTTTGCCTCTGGGGTCTCCATTCCCTCAAACTCATCCCAAAGGGCTCTGAAAAATAATCCCTTTTCATCTCCGAGCATCCCGAAGATTTTATCAGCTGCCTGCAATTCTCTATCTCTCTTGTCTAAGTTAGCTGCTGCATCATAGCAAAAGGTATCGCCTGCATAAAGCTCCACCAGATCATGGATAAGAAGCATCTTGATGGCTCTGTTTACATCAAATTCATCGTTTGAGTACTCTGAAAGAACCATCGTCATTACTGCAATATGCCAGGAGTGCTGAGCATCGTCCTCCCGTCTATCCTCGCTGATAAGACTAGTTTGCCTTAGAATAGTCTTCATTCTGTCAAGCTCGACGATAAATTCTATGTCCTTTTTTATTCGTTCATTCATAAGATCATCTCCCTGTACCTATTACTAAGGCTATTCTACCACATTCAGCTAAATATTTCCTTTGAAAAAATAATTTTGAAAAAAGTGTTGACAATATCGGCAATGGGAACTATGATTATATTCAATACATAAAAGCGTTGAAGGAGAGAAGCGCATCCGAGTATATTTATAGAGAGTCAGGAAGGGTGGAAACTGACAATAGCTGGATACGATATACACTCCCAAGCAGATTTGCCAAAAGATCCCGAGTAGGCAGATCCGGAGACCCGCCGTTAAAAGGGGCAGGATTGTTAGATCCGGATGAGTGACGGCTTAGCCGTAATATGGGTGGTACCGCGTGAGAATAAATCTTTCGTCCCTGTGAATTTAAGTGATTCATAGGAACGAGGGATTTTTTTTATTTACTTAAAAGGAGGAAATAAGATGAAAAAGAAAGGTATTTTGAAGTCAATCGTAGTAGTTATTGTAGTGGCAATGCTGGGTGGTTGTACATCTGGCGGAGCTGCCAAGGATGAAAAGTTCGTCATAGGGATCAACCAGCTGGTGGAGCACCCTGCACTTGACGATGCAAGAGAGGGTTTTATAAAGGGACTTGAGGAACTTGGTGTCGAGGCAGAGATCGTATACCAGAATGCTCAAGGCGATATACCCACCTCACTTTCCATAGCTCAAAAGTTTGTATCTGATAATGTGGATCTGATCTACGCAATAGCTACACCTGCTGCTCAAAGTTCAAAACAGGCAGCTTCAGAAATACCAGTGCTTTTTAGTGCGGTAACAGACCCGGTGGCGTCGGAACTTGTAGAGTCCATGGAAAACCCCGGAGGCAATGTTACTGGAACAAGTGATGCAACACCAATGAAGGAACAGCTTTCAATGTTTAAGAAATTGGATCCTTCGATCAAAAAAGTCGGTATACTATTCAACACCAGCGAGATCAACTCGGAAATCCAGGTGGCTCAAGCCAAAGAGTTTGCAAATGAGCTAGGTCTGGAGATCGTGGATATGGGGATCTCTAATATCAACGACATTCCACAGGCAATGGATTCACTGATAAAAAATATAGACGGTTTCTACGCCATAACTGACAATATGGTAGCCTCAGCTATAGCAGTAGTTTCAGATAAGCTTAATTCCAACGGTATAATATCAGTAGGCGCAGAGGGTTCCTTTGTTGAAGGAGGACTGCTGGTTTCAGACGGTATCAGCTACTTTGAGCTTGGAAGACAAACTGCCCAAATGGCTAAGGCAATCCTAGTTGACGGAAAATCACCAACCGAGGTCCCTGCTGAACAGGCTCAAGGAACCACTGCAGTATTCAATAAGGCAACCCTTGAGACACTTGGTATCGACCCGTCAAACGAGGTCTTTGAAGGAGCGACAGAGGCGGGAAAATAATGATGATCCAGGAGGCAAAAAATGAACCAGCTTATAATGACTTCTCTGGAGCAGGGGCTGATCTTCTCAGTCCTTGCTATGGGAGTAGTCCTCACCTATAAAATACTTGATATGGCTGACCTGTCCGTGGAAGGCACCTTCCCCCTTGGTGCCTTCGTCTTTGCAAGGTTTGTCATGGGAGGAACCGACCCCTTCCTGTCAACACTTATGGCTTTTTTATTTGGGGCAGCTGCAGGACTAGTTACTGCATTGCTCTTTGTAAAGCTAAAAATAAGGCCTCTGCTTTCAGGGATCCTGACTATGACGATGCTGTATTCCTTCAACCTGAGATTGAACGGAAAGGCGAATATACCTCTCTTCAATTCAGCCACGATTTATCCTGAGGGCAACAAGCTGCTAATCCTATTTGGTGCGATCGTACTTGTAAAGCTGGCGCTCGACTGGTTCCTTAAGACCGAAACCGGTTATCTTCTGATCGCTACCGGAGACAATGAGTCTCTGGTACGTTCACTGGGCGAAAACAGCAACAAGTACAAAATCATCGGCTTCATGCTCTCAAACGGCCTTGTGGCTGCCAGTGGGGCGATGATGGCTCAATACCAAGGCTTTGCAGATATAACTATGGGGAGCTCAATAATAGTGGTGGCATTGGCTTCTATAATCATAGGAGAGACAGTGGGAAAGAATTCCAGGAGGATCAGTCTTACATTAAGAGCGATCATAGGAGCAATGGCATATAAGCTTATGGGAGGTGTAGCCATAGATATGGGGCTAAGCCCAACGGATCTTAAGGCAATAAGTGCAATCATAGTAATAGTCTTTATATCCTATAATAATTTTTCTTCACCGGTGTTAAAAAGTCTAAAAAAGCAGGGAGGTAAGACGGTTGCTGGAAATAAGAAACCTTTGGAAGAGTTTTAATGCAGATACTGAGTTTGAAATACCGATTTTCAGGGGCTTCGACCTCTCAATAGAGGACAAATCCCTTACAGCAATAATAGGTGCAAACGGCTGCGGTAAAAGCACCCTTTTAAACATTATAAGCGGTAGTATTAAGGCAGATGAGGGCGATATTCTGCTTGATGGAAAAAATATTGCCCATCTTGCTGAAGAACAGAGAGCTATAAATATAGGCAGGGTACACCAAAATCCGTCCATGGGAGTAGCACCCAGTCTTACCATCCTTGAAAATTTATCACTTGCAAGCAAGAAAGGTGAGCCCTTCAGCCTTAGAAAACTGATTCGCGGGGAGAGGCTAGATATGTTCGTCTCTCTTCTTAAGGACCTCGATCTAGGTCTTGAGGATAAGCTGAATACCCAGGTAAAATTTTTATCAGGCGGGCAGAGACAAAGTCTTTCACTTGTAATGGCTGCAATGAAACACCCTGACCTTATGCTTCTCGACGAGCATACTGCAGCTCTTGATCCCAAGACCTCCCAGGTCGTTATGGAGAAAACGCGTGAGCTTCTTGATAAATACCACATAACTACAGTTATGGTCTCCCACCATATGGGCGATGCTATCAAATACTCCCAAAGAGTAGTCATGCTGGACAAGGGAAAGATAATCCTTGACAAGCCCAGCAGTAGTACCTCGGAAGATGAGCTTTTAGCCATATACCAGTCTAAAATTTTTGAAAGGATTACTGCCTGATATTTTTGGGTAATATCTCCTTGATTGAATTGAAAGGGGATGTGAGTTTTGGCAAAAACCAAAATAAAGGCTAATATCATTGGAAATATGGGCTGGGAGATGGATATAAACGGTCATCACTTCATTACTGACGCAGCTGTCGAGACTGGAGGAAATGATTTAGGTCCAAGACCTAAAGCTATGCTTTTGGCAGGTCTGATCGGCTGTACTGGAGTAGATGTCAAGATGATCCTCGACAAGATGAAGGTGGAGCCTGAGGATATCCATATAGAGGTCGAGGCTGAAGCCTCCGAGGATCACCCCAAGATATATACCGACATACACCTGACCTATATATTCAAGGGTAAGGATCTACCGCTGGACAGGCTGGAAAGAGCCGTCAATCTTTCTCTGGAGAAATACTGCGGAGTTACTGCCATGCTGGAGAAGGCCGCTAATATAACTCATGCAATAATAGTAGAGGAATAAAAAATATCTGCTCCCGATTTACGGGAGCAGATATTTTTTATATTCTCTCTGTCTTCTTGATGCCTCAACAAATCCTAATTCCCCCACCCATCTCCAATATATCTTAAGACTTAATGGAAGCTCCTTGATAATCATATCGTTTTTCTTGTAAGCTTCGCCTTCAAGGACCACAAGACCCTCTCCCAGCTTTTTCAGCCAGAATATCAGCGCCTCCTGATCTGTTTCGGAAAGCTCATCCTTTATAAGTATGACAGGCTCGATGCCTCTCTTCCTAATTGCTGCTATATCCTCCTCCATGTCTATCCAGCTCTCAGGATCCTCCGGAAGCATAAATCTAAGTACCATAGCCTTAAGGCCAAGGTCTCTGAATCTATCCAAGGCTTCCTCCCATTTTGAAAATCCCCATACACCGGCAGAAATATAGGTTCCCTTAAGCTCCTTTTCTTCTAACGCCGATAGTAGAGCCTCAAGTCTTTCCTTATCCTGGAAAATATCCATATCCTTCAGATATACGCTGGAGCTCCACTCCTCAATTTCTGATGCGATATCCTCAACAGCCCTTAGTCCGTATCCCTCTTTACCCATAAGTCCATTTTCGTTGAAATTTACCCTTTGTTGGGAATGTATTTCCCTTACCGAGGGATATTGGAGAAAGTAATAGCCGTCTTTTTTTATTAGCTTAGAAGCCATAGGCTTCAGAACCTCTCCTGAAAAGCTTCTATCTATTATATCAAGCTTGTTTCTTATCTCCTCAAGGCTCCTTTCAGTCTCTATACCTATAAGGGTCTCCTCAAGCGCTTTGACCGGATTTCCAGTATATATCAAATCAAATCTGGAATTATCTATTTGTGCGACAGCCTCTCCTGCTGCCGCAATCAGCATGTTGGGGAATAGCTCTCTTGTTATAGCCGCCTGCTCAGAGGCAGCTATCTCCCGATCTCTCTCCACCCAAAATACTACAAGATCCGGCCTGAAATCCTGGAGGCTTCTCTTTAAGCCATTCTTTTCAACTGCAAAGTCAAATACTCCAAGCTCAACTCTCTCTCTAAGATATCCTGGTATCTGTCCTGCAAGCAGGGCTATCTCTATTGGCTCCTGCAGCCTTATTACCTCAGCGCCCTTCTTTCCAGCTCCGATCCCCGGTCTTACAAAAAGAACCTTCAAATCACCCATCTCCTTCCCATTTCTCTATACTCCCATTTTATCACGTTTATACAGGCATACAATCTTTTTATTGACTTCGAACATGTGTTCTGTTATTATGAGTACACAGACCACAAAGAGGTGTTTTATATGACGGAAAGGATAGTTTTTCACATAGACGTAAATTCTGCCTACTTGTCCTGGGAAGCAGTCTACAGGCTTCAGCACGGATCTCCGATAGACCTTAGGGATATACCATCTATCGTTGGCGGGGACCAAGAAAAGCGTCATGGAATAGTTCTTGCAAAGTCTATCCCTGCAAAAAAATTTGGGATAATAACCGGAGAGACTGTCCATTCAGCCTTTGAAAAATGTCCTGAGCTTGTCATGGTCCCTCCCTGCTATCCCCGCTACATAAGAGCCAGCGATTCTATGGTAGAGCTTCTAAGTAAATACTCTCCTTTTATCCAAAGGTATTCCAT
>CAZHLQ010000031.1:0-2455 GCA_964533235.1 uncultured Gudongella sp.
AATTTCCAATTTTTAACTTTGCGGATATTCTGATTACCGTAGGCGCGGGGCTGGCGGCGCTGGCTGTGCTGCGCCTGCCGGGGGAGAAGGCATGAAGGTGCTGCAGACAAACGGCAGCGGCAGGTTGGATGTCGCCGCCTCCATAGAAGGGCTGACCCGTTCCCGCGCGGCTTCCCTGATTCGTCAGGGGCATGTCAGGGTGAATGGTGTTGTCATCCTCAAGCCATCCCATCAGGCGCAGCCAGGGGATACGGTGGAAAACACCCTGCCCGAGGCGGCGGACACCGCCGTGCGGGCGGAGGAAATGCCCCTGCAAATCCTGTACCAGGATGAGGACATGGCCGTGGTGGTGAAGCCCTGCGGCATGGTGGTGCATCCCGCCAACGGCAACGAGTCAGGTACCCTGGTAAACGCGCTGCTGTATCATCTGGATGGCCTCAGCGGCATCGGCGGGGAAAAGAGGCCCGGCATTGTCCATCGATTGGATAAGGACACCAGCGGTCTGCTGCTGGTGGCAAAGAATGACAAGGCACATCTGAGCCTGTCGAGGCAGTTGGCGGATAGAAAGATGGACAAGCACTATTTCGCCGTGGTGGCAGGCACCATGCGGGAAACCCAAGGCTTGACGGACGCCCCCATCGGCAGAAGTCTGAAGGACAGGAAGAAAATGGCGGTAATCGCTGACGGCCGCTCCGCCCAGACCGCATGGTCCGTGGTCGCTCAGGCGCAGGACAGGGTTTTGCTGGAGATCAAGCTGGTTACCGGGCGCACCCACCAAATCCGCGTCCACATGGCTCATCTCCATCACCCGGTGCTGGGAGATCCCCTGTACGGGGTAAAGGGGATGCCCAAGGCAGCCAGGCTGATGCTGCACGCCTACGCCCTGCGATGCACCCATCCCTCCACAGGGGAAAGCATGCGTTTTATTTCCCCGCCGGAGGAATCCTTCCGGGTGCCGCCTGGTTACATCAAATAAAACACACCCCGCTTGTACAAGCGGGGTGTTGTCATCTATCTCAGTTATTTGGTTACCTTGGGCTGGGGGAGAGGGGTTGTCTTGGTCAGCCCCAGCAGGTCGCTGACGGTTACCATTTCATACCCCCGTTCCTTCAATGTGGGCAGTACAGCCTTCAGGGTGCGTAAATCCTTGCGGTTGGAATGCAGCAGGATGATACTGCCGTTCTTTACCTTGCGCAGGATTTCCTTGGGGTCGGTGGTATCAATGTCCCACAGCACCACGTGGATGTAGCCAGCGTCTGCCACCGCCTTGGCCAGGGAGGAACGGGTGCCCTTGTGCCGCCCAGCGCCAAAGGGATAGCGCAGGGTGTTGACAGTGTATTCCTGCCCCAGTGTTTGTGTAAGGTTCTTCTCCATATTGTTCAGCTGCCGCTCCACCCTGTCCCGGGAGAGATCCTCAAAGCTGATATGGGTGTTGCTGTGGTTGCCGATTTCATGCCCTTCCGCGAGGGCGCGCAGCCAGCTTTCCCGGTTTTCTTCCTTCAGGTTGATGCCGATGGGGTACAACGTCAGCTTGATATCATATTCTTTCGCCAGATCCAGAAAATCCGGCAGCATCTCCGGCTCGTACCAGTCATCGATGGTGATGGCGATGCGCTGTTGTTCCCGATCCCCGTTCAGATAGAATGTAATCAGGGGGTCTGCCGCCTGGGCGGGCAGTATGCCCACCAGCATAACCACTAGGAACACAGCGCACAGAAAACGTTTCATCATTCAACCATCCTTTCGCACCCATTATAGAAGCATGGGGGGACGCTGTCAAACGACAGCGGTTACGCGAATATACCCTGAAAACACAGGCAAAATACAGGGTAGGCGTTGCAAGGAGAAGAAAGTTTGTATACAATTTCATTGCAATCAATGGAAGGGGGAATGGGTATGAACGCATATGTCAGCCGCGTGCTGGAAGAACTCAAGAAAAAGAACGCCCACGAAAAGGAATTTTTACAAGCCGCAGAGGAAATGGTTGTTTCCCTCAGCAAGGTATTCGATCAGCATCCCGAGTATGAGAAGGCCGGCCTGCTGGAGCGCTTTGTCGAGCCGGAGCGGGTCATCCAGTTCCGGGTGCCCTGGACGGATGACGCGGGGAATGTCCGGGTCAACCGCGCGTACCGCATCCAGTGGAGCAGTTCCATCGGCCCCTACAAGGGCGGCATGCGTTTCCACCCCAGCGTCAACCTGGGCATCCTGAAATTCCTGGCGATGGAACAGACGCTGAAAAACTCCCTCACCAGCCTGCCCATGGGCGGCGGCAAGGGCGGGGCGGACTTTGACCCCCATGGCAAAAGCGATGGGGAAGTCATGCGTTTTTGCCAGAGCCTGATTACCGAATTGTTCCGCCACATCGGCGCGGACCTGGATGTGCCCGCTGGCGACATCGGCGTGGGCGCCCGGGAAGTCGGCTACATGTACGGCCAGTACAAACGTATCACCAACC
>CAZHLQ010000032.1:0-6459 GCA_964533235.1 uncultured Gudongella sp.
AGGCAATAACAGAAGCCTTGCTATCGCAAAGGAGATAGCTGAAAGGGCTAGTGAGACCCCCTCGAGTGTACTGGTCTTCGGAGAAACTGGAACAGGTAAGGAGATGTTTGCTCAGAGCATCCATAACCATGGTGTGCGCAAGGCTAATACCTTTATAGCTCAAAATTGCGCAGCTATACCTGATTCACTGCTTGAAGGCATACTTTTTGGTACCGAAAAGGGTGGTTTCACCGGAGCTGTTGAAAGAGAGGGTATATTCGAGCAAGCCAATGGCGGAACTCTACTACTGGATGAGATAAATTCAATGAGCCTTCCTCTTCAAGCCAAGCTGCTAAGGGTGCTCCAGGAGGGATACATAAGAAGGATAGGCGGACTAAAGGACATACCCGTAGACGTAAGAATAATTGCTACGACAAATGAAGATCCTAAGATAAGCCTGGAAAACGGGACTCTCAGGAGAGACCTTTATTACAGGTTAAGCGTAATAAACATTCATATACCTCCATTGAGAGAGAGGCTTGATGACCTTGAGCTCTTGATCAAATCCTTCATACAAAAATATAATGAGCTGCTGAATAAAAATATTGAGAAGGTTTCTGAGGAGGTACTGGCAGATTTCAAGACCTATAGCTGGCCAGGAAATATCAGGGAGCTTGAGAACTTTATCGAGGGAGCCATGAACATGGTATCTTCAAGAGACAAGACACTTAACAGGGAAAACTTTATTACCTCAAGCTTTATACCTAAAGGAAAGCCAATGACGGCAAACCTGTCGGGAAGACTTCCAGAGGAAACTCTTCCTGAAATCCTAGAGGATATTGAAAATTCAATAATCCAGGAAATATTGAAGCGCTATGACTACAATGTATCTAATTCAGCAAGACACCTGGGAATAAAACGGCAAACACTTCAATATAAACTGAGAAAAGATTAAACGCAAAATATTGTGCCATTAAGCGCAAATAATTTTGCGTTTTTTGTTTTGTTATAGACTAAATCATATGATTATATTGTTAAATATATGCTTAAATCTTGAAATTTGATACTGATCTATAGTTGGCACGGGACTTGCATAAGTATATACCGTTAGAAGTTTTAAATACTTATGGAGGTGTCTTATGAGAAAAGAAAACGTGAAGGTAATAATTTGGGGTCTCGGAGCAATGGGTAGTGGAATGGCTGACATGCTGCTAAAGAAAAAAGGCGTTGAGATCGTAGGTGCTGTAGGAAGAGGCTCAAAGGTTGGAAAGAGCATGTATGACTTCATCAAAACCGAAAGAGGAGACAGACCTGACGTTATTATTGGAACACCTGAGGATGTAATCAAGGAAGGTGCAGCTGACGTAGTTCTTGCAGCTACTGACTCCTTTACAAAGACAGCTTTTGAAAGACTTAAGTTTATCCTTGAGAAAAAAATAAATGTAGTATCATCAGCTGAGGAAATGGCATACCCAATGGCTCAATCACCAGAGGAAGCTAAGAAGCTTGACGAGATAGCTAAAGCAAACGGAGTATCTATTCTTGGAACTGGAATCAACCCGGGCTTGATCATGGACCTGCTTGTAGTCACCATGACTGGATGCTGTGAAGAAGTTGATCATATTCTTGCTAGAAGAGTAAACAGCCTTTCACCATTTGGCCCTGCAGTAATGGAGGAACAAGGGATCGGCATTACAAAGGAAGAGTTCGAGGAAGGCGTAAGAACAGGACATCTTTCAGGACACGTAGGGTTCCACGAGTCTATCCATATGGTAGCTGACGCTATTGGTTGGGATGTAGAAAAGGTAACTACTTCAATGGAGCCAATAATGACTGATGTTGACAGGAAGTCACCTTATGGCTTTGCAAAGGCTGGAAATGTTGCAGGCTGTGCAATGAAGGGCTTTGGATACGTTGACGGAGAGCTAAAGATCGAAATGGATCACCCACAACAAATCGAACCAGAGCAGGTCGGAGTACAAACTGGCGACTATGTAATAATAAAAGGAACTCCAAACATCAACATGGTTAACTCACCAGAGGTACCAGGAGGAATTGGAACTATAGCTATGTGCGTCAATATGATCCCTCATATTATAAATGCAAGACCAGGTCTTAAGACCATGCTTGACCTTCCAGTACCAAGAGCTATTATGGGAGACATGAGAGCATTGATCGAAGATTAATTTTATGAATTACAGACGAAAGATGAGTAGGTTTTTGACCTACTCATCCTTCCATGCATAGACCAGATAGAAAGGATGATATAAATGGATGCAAAAAGAGGAGATTGGGTCAGGATCCACAAAACGATCCTTAACGTAGGAGAAAGAGCACCCAACATACCAGAGGATACTCAAAGTGTACCCTTGGAGATGTGGGACAAAGGCTTCCTACTTAATGAAGAGGCTAATAAAGGAGATATTGTTGAGATAGAAACCTATATCGGCAGGAAGATTGAGGGAACATTATTAGAGATCAATCCATACTGGGATCATGATTACGGTAAGGCTGTCCCAGAGCTGCTTTATATTGGCAGACAAGCCAGAGAACTGTTGGAAGAAGGTGCAGATAATGAGTAAGGATAGAAGCTTCAGTGCTGTTATGGCGAGAAAACAGGAGATAATGAAGAAGTCTGTAGGGATAGATTATGAGATGTTTGAATCTGGCTCAGTATCATTCGATTATGAAAGAATGATGAAGGAAACAGGCTATAGTCTTAAGGAGATCGAAGAGATCCAAAAGCAGACTACTGTCGGGAACACTCCACTGTACGAGCTAAGAAACATAACCGAGCTTGCAAGGAAATTCGCAGCTCCAGGAAAAGGTGCAAGGATATTTATAAAGGACGAAGCTAGTAATCCTTCAGGCAGCTTTAAGGCAAGAAGAGCAGCAACAGCAGTTTATCACGCTCAAAGACTTGGCTATAAGGGAGTTATTGCTGCTACGTCAGGCAACTATGGAGCAGCAGTTGCTTCACAGGCAGCAATGAGAGGTCTTAAGTGTATCATAGTTCAGGAATGCTATGACTCAAGAGGAGTAGGACAACCCGAGATAATAGAGAAGGCAAGAGCCTGTGAAGCCTACGGTGCCGAGGTAGTACAGCTTTCAGTAGGACCTGAGCTATTCTACTCATTCCTTCTATTGCTTGAAGACACTGGATATTTCAACGCTTCCCTATATACTCCATTTGGAATAGCTGGAGTTGAAACTCTTGGATACGAGCTTTCCATGCAGTTCAGAGAGCAGGAGGGAAGAGATCCGGACGTAGTTGTAGTTACAAATGCCGGAGGAGGAAACCTTACAGGAACTGCAAGGGGACTTATTAAAGCAGGCGCATTGGACACTGAGATAGTTGGAGCGTCCGTTAGTCTTGCAGGACTTCATATGGCAAGTGATACTCAATTCAACAAGAAGTCATTTACAACAGGTCACACCGGCTTTGGTATACCTTTTGCAACCTGGCCTGACAGATCAGACGTACCAAGATCAGCAGCAAGACCTTTGAGATACATCGACAGATACGTAACTGTAAACCAAGGCTCAGTTTTCTACATGACGGAGCTATTAGCCCAGGTAGAAGGACTTGAGAGGGGACCAGCAGGAAATACTGCTTTGGCTGCAGCATTCAAGGTAGCTCAAGAGCTTGATCAGGACAAGATAGTTGTCGTTCAGGAAACTGAATATACCGGTGCAGGAAAGCATATCCTTCCACAGCTGACCTTTGCCAAGGAGAACGGAATAGAGATCCTTGTAGGAGATCCAAGCCAAGAGGTACCTGGAAAGAACATCATTCTTCCAAAGGATCCAGGTTATCTGTGCATCGAGGAGCTTGATCTTGCAAAGACGAAGAAATCCTATATAAGAAACTGCATCACCAACAATAATGTAAGTAAGGTAACCGCTGATGACCTTGCATTCCTTGTTGCAGATACCAAATCGAATGAGGAATTCGTAAGAGCTGCATTGGCAGAATTAAGTATCGAAATCGAAACGGAGGCGAAATAATGAAAAGAGCAGACGATTTTCAGACTAGAAGAGGGCATCTAGCTGGACTTACTGACGAACAGCTCGAAGCAAGATTCTGGGAAATGGCAGAAAAGCTTGTAGATCCAATAATCGAGCTTGGCTACAAAAACACAAGTCCATCCATCGAGAGAAGTGTTCTTTTAAGAATGGGCTTTTCAAGCGTAGAGGCAAAAGGAATCGTAGACAATGCAATCGACAGAGGGCTTATCGGCAAGGGTGCTGGACACATCGTCTACAAGATCGCCAAGGCAAAGAATATAGGCATCAGAGAAGCAGGACTTATGTTGGTTGACGGAGCTTCCTGGGATGAGGTCAAGCCACTGTTCAATGGAGGTGCAAAATAATGGAACTTAAGCCAAATCAAAAACTTGATATAAAAGAACTGTTAAAGGACCTGGAAAGCTACAGACCCAAAAGAAGAGGATGGCACTGGAGAGAGGGCGTTGGCGAAAAAAGACAAATCGGCAAGTTTGAGTACTATGACTCCTCAGAGGAACTAAAGCAAAGCCAACCTCTGCCCGCAGCAAAATACTTTGACTCCATAGACCCACAGCCACAGCCTGTCATTACAACTGAGATCGCATCTGGAAGGTTTGAGGACGACATCAGAAGAATGAGAATGGCGGCATGGCATGGAGCTGACCACATTATGGTTATCCGTACAGCAGGTCAGTCACACTTTGAAAGCCTTATAGAGGGAACTCCACAAGGAGTAGGCGGTATCCCCATAAGCAGAAAGCAAGTAAGAGCACAGAGAAAAGCCCTTGATCTGATAGAGGAAGAAGTAGGAAGACCTATAAATTACCATTCATACGTTTCAGGAGTAGCTGGTCCTGAGATCGCTGTTATGTTTGCTGAGGAAGGCGTAAATGGAGCACATCAGGATCCACAGTACAACGTCCTTTACAGAAACATAAACATGATCCGTTCCTTCGTAGATGCTGCAGAAGCCAAGAAGGTAATGACCTGGGCAGATATAGCTCAGATCGACGGAGCTCACAATGCAAATGCAACAGCCAGAGAAGCCTGGAAGGTAATGCCTGAGCTTATGGTACAGCATGCTATCAACTCCATTTTCTCAGTAAAGGTTGGAATGAAAAAGGGTAACATTTGTCTTTCAACAGTACCTCCAACAGCTCCACCTGCACCAAGCATGAGACTTGACCTCCCATATGCAGTAGCCTTGAGGGATCTCTTCAGAGAGTACAGAATGAGAGCGCAGATGAACACCAAGTACATGGAGTCCTCAACAAGAGAAGCTACTGTAACCCATGTCCTGAATCTTTTAATATCACAATTGACATCAGCAGACATCCAGTCCACTATAACTCCTGACGAAGGAAGAAATGTGCCCTGGCATATATACAACATCGAAGCAATAGATACAGCTAAGCAAGCCTTTAACGGTATGGACGGTCTTATGTCAATGTTGGAGCTTAAGAAAGACGGCACTGAGCTAGGCGGCAAGGTAAGAGAACTTAAGGAGAGAGCAGTTCTGTTCATGGAGGAGATGCTTGAAATAGGCGGATACTTCGAGGCAGTTCAAGCAGGATTCTTCGTCGACTCCGGACAATACCCGGAAAGAAACGGTGACGGGATCGTAAGAAAGATCGATGCTGGAGTAGGAGCAGGTACAGTATTTGAGAGAGATACTGACTACATGGCTCCAGTAACCGCTCACTTCGGATACAATAACGTTGCACAATACGGCGAGGAGTACGTATCTGAGCCAGCTAAGCTTATAGGCGGAGGTACCTTTGAGGATCCTTCAAAGATAATCTATATCGACGAGCTTGACGAGACTGACAATGTAAACGTAAGGCTTGAAGAAGTCAAGGAATTGGTTGGAACAACCAAGATCAAGCCGGAAATGGAGTGGAGAGGTGACGGGATCGTACACCTTACAATGTTCCTTCCTACAGACATAAGGACAGCTGAATTTGGAGCACTTGAGTTTGCCAAAAAGATGAACCTGACTGACTGTGAGGTCATCCACAAGGAGATCATGCAGGAATCAGAGGGTACAAGAGTAGAGATCAAGGGAAGACTCAATATGACTATAGATACAACTACCCTTGTAATTCCGCCTAAGCCAGAGGAGCTTTCAGAGGATGAGCTTAGAAAGGATATCGAAGCTAAGCCTATGAAGATAGTAGCAGCGACAGTTGGAGAGGACGAACACTCAGTCGGTATAAGAGATATCGTAGACATCAAGCATGGTGGGATCGAGAAATACGGCATAGAATGCCATATCCTCGGAACCTCAGTTGCAGTTGAGAAGCTGGTTGACGCAGCGATAGAGATGAATGCTGACGCTGTATTGACATCAACTATAATCTCCCATGACGACATCCACTACAAGAACATGCAGAAGCTTAATGATTACGCAATAGAAAAAGGCGTTCGAGATAAAATCATATTCATCTCCGGAGGAACTCAGGTATCCAATGA
>CAZHLQ010000033.1:0-1532 GCA_964533235.1 uncultured Gudongella sp.
CCTCTGCAGTGAACCTCTCAGGCAAAAGGACCGTAATAGGACAGAACTCTGGAAAGGCGTCATTCACCGAAGGAGCAATCCCTTCAATTTGGAAACGGGAGAATCTCTCAGGTTAATAAACAGAGTAAGTAGGCGGAGGTCTATTTATTCTGTTTTTTTTTCGATTTGGGCTGACGAAAATGAACAGAATACAGTAAAATTATAAAGGAGGTAGTTGGATGGTTTACGATGTAGTGATAATAGGAGCTGGACCGGCTGGGCTGTCTGCAGGCTTATATGCTGCCAGAGCAAGGCTGAAGACTCTGATCGTCGAGAAAGAAGCGGCAGGCGGGCAAATAGCCACTACAGACGAGGTAGCAAACTATCCTGGCTCTATCGAGCATGCTACTGGACCAAGCTTGGTAGCAAGAATGGTTCAACAGGCTGAGGAGTTTGGGGTAGAGAAGGTATCAGATACAGTTCTGTCAGTTGACCTCATAGGTGACATAAAAACTGTAACATGCGAAAAAAATGAATACAAGACAAAGACTGTCATAATTGCAACAGGAGCAGTTCCAAAGCACATTGGATGCCCTGGTGAGAAGGAACTGACAGGAAGAGGAGTTTCCTACTGTGCAACATGTGATGGAGCTTTCTTCGAGGACCTGGAGGTATTTGTAGTAGGGGGCGGAGATTCTGCTGTTGAAGAGGCAATGTACCTTACTAAGTTTGCGAGAAAGGTTACGATAGTACACAGAAGAGATGCTTTAAGAGCAGCAAAATCCATACAGGAAAAAGCCTTTAAGAATGAGAAAATGGCATTTATGTGGGATTCAGTCATAACAGAGGTAAAGGGCGACGGCATCCTTCAATCAATGACAGTCAAAAATGTAAAGACAGGTGAAGAAACTGAGTACATTGCTGACGAGGACGACGGTACCTTCGGCATTTTCGTGTTCGTTGGATATGACCCTGCCACAAAGCTTTTTGAAGGCATGGTTGATATGGAAAATGGGTATATTAAAACCGATGACAATATGAAGACTAACATACCGGGAGTATTTGCTGCCGGAGACAACAGAGTGAAGTCACTTAGACAGGTAGTTACTGCGACAGCTGATGGAGCTATTGCAGCAACTCAAGCTGAGAAGTATATTGAAGAGCATTTTGAATAGGAGGTAGTGTGATGATTGAATTAAACAAAGAGAACTTTGAAGCAGAGGTCCTGAATGCAGAGGGTACGGTACTTGTTGATTTCTGGAGCCCTTCATGTGAACCATGTAAAGCACTTATGCCTCATGTGCATGAGTATGAGAAGGAATATGGAGATAAGATCAAATTTACTTCTCTCGACATCACTGTAGCAAGAAGAGTAGCAATTGGTCAAAAGGTTCTTGGGCTTCCGGTAATAGCTATCTACAAAAACGGTGAAAGAGTAGATGGAGTCGTTGGAGACGAAGCAACTACTAAATCAGTTGAGGAATTGATCAAAAAGTACTGCTAGATTAAAGGCTATAAATCCGGCATGCCGGATAAAACGATATCAACCAATT
>CAZHLQ010000034.1:0-4961 GCA_964533235.1 uncultured Gudongella sp.
AACTGATGAAGAGAAGCTTGACGATATTCTTGAGCTAGCAGCCAGCTTAGACCCCGTTGGGTATTCTATTGTAAGGATCGAGGAGTTGAGTTGACATATGAGATATTACAGTACAAGAAGTAAAGAAATAACAGCTACTGCAAGTCAGGCAATACTTAAGGGGATAACTGATGACGGAGGGGTGTTTGTCCCTGAATACTTTCCTGAGCTTCCCAAATTGGAACAGCTGATTTTGGATGATTACAGGGAGCTGGCATTTAAAATATTGAGGCTCTACCTCGAGGACTATTCTGATGAGGAGATCCGACAAGCAGTGAATGGGGCTTATGATGAAAAGTTTGAATCCGATTACGTCGTACCCTTGAAAAATGCAGGGGGAGTCTATTTCCTCGAGCTTTTTAGAGGTCCTACTCTTGCTTTCAAGGACATGGCTTTGACAATTCTACCATATTTATTGAAGACTGCACTTAAAAAGCAGGGCGAGAATAGAGAGGTGGTTATTTTGACTGCTACCTCAGGAGATACCGGCAAGGCTGCTCTTGAGGGATTCAGAGATGTGCAGGGTACTAAGGTGATAGTCTTTTACCCGGAAAATGGAGTTAGCGAGATCCAAAGACTACAGATGGTAACTCAAAGAGGAGAAAATACCTTTGTGGCAGCAGTAAGAGGGAGCTTTGACGACGCCCAAAACGGTGTCAAGGAGATGTTCAATGATAAGGAATTCAACGATGAGCTTAAGGACAAGGGATTCCTGCTTTCGTCTGCAAATTCCATTAATATTGGTAGATTACTTCCTCAGATAGTATATTACGTCTATGGATACCTGAAACTTGCTGAGCATAGAGTGATCGAGCTTGGCGACAGAATAAATATTGTGGTGCCCACGGGAAACTTTGGAAATATACTCGCGGCATATTACGCAATGAGGATGGGTCTACCAATAGATAGGCTAATTTGTGCATCAAATGACAACAAAGTCATTACTGACTTTTTTAACAGCAGCATATATGACCGAAGAAGAAAGCTGATATTCACCTCATCACCCTCCATGGATATTCTGATTTCAAGCAACCTGGAAAGATACCTGTTTCATATGTCAAGAGAGAACGACGACATGGTATCAGAAAAAATGAGACTGTTGCAGGAGAGGGGCTTTTACCAGTGGCCTAAGGATAATCTTGGACCTGTAGTTTCCGGAATGGCAGGAGAACAGCAAATATCCGAAGCAATTCTAAAGGTTTGGGAAAGTGACCATTATCTGATGGACCCCCATACAGCAATCGCATACAGTGTTTGGGAGGAATACAAGGAGGCTGTCAAGGATTCCAGAACGACCTTAATCGCAGCAACAGCAAGTCCATTCAAATTCTCTGGTAAAGTATTATCCTCTATCGGGGAGGCAAAGCTGGATAATGAATTTAAGACCATGAATAAGCTTGGAGATCTGATGGGAATACAGGTTCCCAATAAAATGAGAGAGCTGGAAATACTGCCGGTGATCCATAGAACTGTCTGTGAAAAATCCTTTATGGAGGATACCGTGAGATCGTTTTTGGGGGGAGATGAGGAGAATGGCTAAGATAAGAGTCCCGGCGACTACTGCAAATCTCGGACCTGGCTTTGACGTACTTGGTCTTGCACTCAGCCTTTACAATACCTACGAGTTTATTGAAAACACCACCGCAGTATTGGATGATAAAAACATGGTCCACAGAGCCTATAAGTATACCTTTCAAGCTCTGGACAGAGAGGTGATCGGAGCAGATATAGAAATCAAAGCAGAAATTCCCTCATCAAGGGGTTTAGGATCCTCTGCTGCCTGCATCGCTGCCGGTATTATGGGAGCTAACGCGATCATGGGTAATCCTCTGGATAAGGAGGATATCCTTAATATTGCTACCCAACTGGAGGGGCACCCTGATAATGTTGCACCTGCAATTTTTGGGGGTTTAATGATATCGGTCATGGATGAGGAGGGTGTTGTGACCAACAGACTCCAGCTTTCTGATGATCTTGGATTTGTAGCTCTTGTCCCAGACTATCAACTTTCAACCGCTGAAGCTAGAGCTGTACTTCCCAGAGAGCTGCCACTAAAAGACGCTGTGTACAATATAGGGCGAGCAAGTCTCCTGGTTTCAGCCCTTGCGACAGGAAGGGACGAGATTATTAATGCTGGCTTGAAGGACCGAATACACCAACCCTATAGAGGCAGTCTGATACCTGATTTTGACAAGATAACTGAGCTTTGCGAAAGACATGGAGCATTGGGATCCTACATCAGTGGAGCAGGATCCACGATAATGTGCATCGTCAAAGGAGATCCTGAGAATTTTATTATCGAGATGGAGAATAAGCTTTCGCACATGCCCAATAATTGGAGGGTAATATCTCTCAAACCTGATTATGAAGGGGCCGTAGAACTATGATTCACGAACGCCCGTAGATGTGATATCATCTGAGCAGGAGGGATGATAATGCTTAAAAAAGACTTTCTAATACTTATAGTACCATTTATTATACTTGGTATAGCTTATCCATTTCTGCCTGACCAGATACCGAGGCAGTTTAGATTTGATGGATCTGTTGCATATATGGCAAAGGAATTCATCTTTATGTTTGGATTTGCACCTTATCTGATATATAACTCCATAAGGAGAAAAAGAGGGAAGTAAAAAGGAGCTTACCAATTTCTGGTAAGCTCCTTTCAAGTGCCCTTATTAATATGCCTCGATTGGTCCCTCTATGCTCATATGGCCCATCAGTGTCTCTGCTTCTTGTCCATCAACCAGGAATTGCACCCTGTCCACTGAGTCAAGCTGAGTCAATGATTCCACTACCTGGCCTATTATATAGCTTTCCTGCATTGAACCGCCATTGAGGCCTTCACTGGCAAAGTTTACGTAAGCAGTTCCATCCAGTACATCAACTGATATCAGCTGAATGGTTTCCGTAAACCCTGTGCTGAGGTTATCAGTATCCTTTGGTCCTGCCATCAATGCTCTCACTATGGCCTCCTCAAGACAGATATCACCATAGGTTATCTCTTGAACCTCAGTAAGCATCCACTCGTACTGCTCGTCACCAGTTATGATATACTCATTATTGCCAAAAAAGAGAGTTACCTCTTCAGCTTTTTCCTCAACCGCAGGTTCTTCTGCCGGTTCCTCAGATGGTTCTTCAGCAGGTTCTTCAGCAGGCTCTTCAACAGGCAGTTGAGGCTGCTCCTTTGGTGCACAGGCTGCAAGACCAAGTACTAAGACCAGTGCCAACAGCAATATAGTCAATTTTTTCATCTTATTTACCTCCTTAGATCCAACTGGATCATTACTTCATCCTTAATCATATAATACCACAATATAGATGCATTACAATTTACAATTCGATGACAAAATGGCTCAACTAAGCGAAATGAATCAATAATCGAAATTTTGGTACTCAATATGACATAGGGGGTATAAAGCCCTTTGACAAGGAGAGTTGATTTTATGATGATCAAAGGTATGTATGGAGAGGCAGAAATCTTCACAGAAGGTGTTGAGGAGGGAGCCAAGCAGCAAATCAAGGAGTTTCTTGACCAGGATTATACAAAGGATAAAAGGATAAGGATAATGCCGGACGTCCATCAGGGAATAGGCTGTGTAATAGGCCTGACAGCGGAGCTTGGGGATGTTGTAGTTCCAAACCTGGTCGGTGTTGATATTGGCTGCGGAATGCTGACTATAAGGCTTGGGGAAAATTGTCCAGACCCAGTTGAGCTTGATAGGTTTATACGAAAAAGGATCCCCTCCGGGACAAAAACTCACAGAGATCCAGTAAAAATAATGGGCGAACTGACCAGACTGAGGTGTCTGAAAGAGCTCAAAAATATGGATAGGATCCAGAGGAGCATCGGAACCCTGGGCGGAGGTAATCATTTCATTGAAGTCGGAATAGACAGCTTTGGGGATCATTATCTGGTGATCCATTCCGGAAGCAGAAACCTTGGGAAGCAGATTGCTGAGATCTACCAAAGGCTAGCTGTGGAGGTTAGCGGGAAAAACTACCCAAAACAGCTATGTGGATTAAAGGGGAAGTACAGAGATGATTACCTGAATGATATGAGACTTGCTCAGGATTATGCAAGGATAAACAGAGAAACTATGGGAGAACTCATCGTAAAGGAGTTTTATAATGCTGACCTGAGCTGCTTCAAGCATTTTCACACAGTCCATAATTACGTTGACTTAAGGGACAATACCGTTAGAAAGGGAGCGGTCTCTGCATATGAAGGCGAGGAGCTTCTTATACCAATAAACATGAGAGATGGATCGATCCTCGCAGTAGGACGTGGTAATCCTGACTGGAACTTTTCAGCACCTCACGGAGCAGGGAGGCTTATGAGCAGAAAGGTAGCGAGAGACTCTGGAGCCATGGAAAGGTTCAGAGAGGCGATGAAGGGGATATACTCCACATCAGTCCATGAGGGGACTCTTGATGAAAGCCCCTTTGCCTACAAGCCTATGGAGGAGATACTGGATAGGATAAATGAAACAGTTAGAGTAGTTGACAGGGTAATACCGGTTTACAATTTCAAAGCATAGGAGGACAAGCATGAATTTGATATTTGCGGTGGACGGGAACTGGAAAATTGGCTTCAACGGGCAGATGCTGGTCGAGATAGAGGAGGATCTCCACCGATTCAGAAGGATAACTGAAGGACATATCGTCATAATGGGCAGAAAGACCATGGAGGCACTTCCTAACCAGCAGCCACTTGAAAACAGAGACAATATAATCGTTACAAGGAACAAGGATTTCAAGAAGGAGGGTTTTATAATAGTAAATTCCCTCGAAGACCTGTTCCCTCTCCTAAAGGAGATCGATCCTGAGAAGAAAAAGGAGGTATTTGTCACTGGAGGGGGAACTATAGCCAGGCAGCTGCTGCTGTTCTGCAACAAGGCATATATTACGAAGATATTCAA
>CAZHLQ010000035.1:0-2012 GCA_964533235.1 uncultured Gudongella sp.
GTCGGAGCAGTCCCATAATAGACTTTCGCCGAAAAAATGTATCGCTCATCCTGCCATATAATAGTCCGCCCTATGTTGGTCAGCGCTGCGGCGGGCAGGCTGCCGGGTATGGTCCAGCAATCCTCTTTTGCCATCTGAGTACAATATTTCATGCTGGAAAATCCAGCCGATAACGTATTTCCTAGAATAGTAAACGTAACGGCATCTGAAGAATAGGTCGCCGTGATGATTTTAGCCGCCTGCCAGCCACCCCCAGACTTCTCCCAAGAGATTATCGATCCGGGACAGTAGATCTTATCATAACTATTTGCATTTCCTGCATCTGTTATTGAAAAAGAGGTATCTGATATCCTGGTAGGACTGCCAGGCATATCGTGCCAGTTGCGTATCCCCCCGTCAATCCCGTCTTCTCCTTTTTCCGAATACATCGCCCAATAAACGCTATCAGTATCCGGATAGTTGGGAGGAGCATTACCGGTGGTCTCCTGCAGCGCAAAGAAGCTCCGGCCCTCAGACCGCACTGCATCGTTGGCCACGTAGGCATGGGCAGGATCATAGTCTCCATGCCAATTATATGGGCCTCCGGCGATGCCCTGGGGGCCTCGGAGGTCCTCCAGCTCTGACCGGAGCAGATATCTAGGCTGCATGACCCCTCAGTATTCGGCAGCAGAGTAATCAGCATCAATGCCATTCAAAACAAAGGTGAGGTTTGCGGTTGACGCGTCCTTTACCCGGAGTCTGACATAATATGCTTCGCCATCTGCCGCATAAGCCTGCTCCCCGGATGGGATGGTCACGGTCAGAGTATGGCTGCCAGATGCAAGGCGCTTGGCGTTGGTGTTGTGGTCGGCATCCAGGTCTGCCTCATCATCTCCGGCGATTACAGATGCACTCGCGCCAGAACCGTCAGCGGGCAAAGTCTGCTTAATTATATTCACAGAGAATATATCATTTGCGGTGTCGATTATTCCGCCCACTGTATAGGCCACTCTCACCGATCTTAGTTTTGCCCCTTTGCTGGCAGCAGTCCGGGCAGGCAGATGAATAGGGCCATGAGTCCTGTAATGGTCCGCCTGAGCAGCTGTCCTGGTGACGATCAGGGCATTGGTGGACTCCGAGACAGTCCACGTTCCGGCTGAAGTATATTTAGCAGTGCAGTGGTCCACAGCCACCCGATGGTCGGTCTTCTCTCCGGCTACACTGAGCGCTCCGGCTACACTGAGCGCTCCGGCTACACTGAGCGCTCCGCTCAAGGCCAATGCGTTGCTGCTCATCGTGAGGGCAGCAATCAAGGCCGATGCTCCGTTATCGTAGATCTCCAGTACCCCGGCATTGAGCCGGATAGCCAGATCGTTATCGCTGCCATCGATCAGCCGGATATATGGGGTAGTGTCTTCTGCGGTAAAATGAGTTGCAGCGTCAGTGCTTGTAACCTCTGCCAGGGGCTTCCAATAAGTGGCCTGATCGACCCCTACACCGGGCTCATTGGCAGCCGCGGCTACATGGTCGGCGATGCAAAAAAATGCTCCAGTATTTAGCCTGATATCTCCTATTACCAGGCTCTCTCCTCCGATCCAGGAGGAGATGCTCCTAATCAAATATCCGTCAGACTTTAGCCAATACTTTATATCCATAATATAACCTCAAATATAACCTCAATACCAGAATCGATCATTATAACAAACATGAAGAAATCGCAATCTATCGCCTGTTGTGCACTCTACTCTGATCTTGAAACTCTCATCAGGGTCAGCATAAGGAATTTTTGAGGGTGCAATGTACCTCTTAACCATGCCCTTCAGGGCGGAGATATCCGCAGAACCGCTTGCAGCCGCCTTGATGCCAATCGCCAGATGCTCCTCCCCGGCCACGTCCGGGATATAGACGATGTTCTTGCCAATCACCAGATCATCATGATCCACTTCCTCGATGTCTGATAGATCTGTCTCTTTCGCCATCCATACAGTAGCGCCGTCTCCCGTCAGCGCATCCACTGTTAGCTCCATGTATGC
>CAZHLQ010000036.1:0-9093 GCA_964533235.1 uncultured Gudongella sp.
TCCCGGATTTTAGGTCTTCTACCAGCTTTTCCACAATGTGGGCACTTTTTGGGGGGTGGCAGTTTTCAACAGTCCTTCCAATTATAGCCTTAGTTCTGGCAAAAATCCTTTCCTTACCGTTTGAGAAATACTTAACCACATTGTCCTTGTCGACAAAAGTGAAATCTACAGGCATATTGTTCAACATCAGGTTTAGTTCTTTAGCCGATAATACACCAGTGTCGAACCTTATAAAGCCTGACTCTGTTATTCCCTTAGCTTCTTCCTTTTTAACTACATTGACCCTTTTAAGTTCCCATTCCTTTTGAGGCGGTATGAGAGTGTAGCCTATCTCATCAGAACCCTCGTATACCTTGATCCACTCATCCTCTGAAAGAGTTTCAAGGCACATTGGGAACAATATGCTCTCCTCCTTGAAGATCATTTCTCCAGCTTGGACAATAGCTGCGTTAAGCTTTTGCTCAACGTCCTTCACATCACCGGAAAAGTTGACCAATGACTTTTTCGCATCCTTTATCTTTTGCCTTATTTCATCATCTACTCCCCACATTACCTTAGGAGGAGCAGTTACTCCTGCAGCTTCGAGAAATGGGAAAATAAGATTTTCCTTCCTGCTGTAATGCTTGTCTATATCGTAGAACAGATTTACGCTTTCAAGCAGTTTGAACCTGTTCTCATCAGTAGGATCTGCTTTGAAGGCATCCAGATCACTTCTCAAGCCTACCTTCATCAATGCCTTTAACGCTTCATTTTCCTGCTTCATTGTGTACACAGGATGTCCAGGGACCTCCTCAGGGTGATGGTACTCATCAAGCGAGCCCTTGAAGACCTCAGCATGAACGTCACATAGATTTTGTATCTCCTCTATTGGAAGTCCATCCTTTACCAGCTGCACCTCCATCCTTGAAATCTCAACAGGAGATACTCCAGCAATTACGTCAGCAAACTTGGCCTTGACCTCCTCAACTGTCTTTCCAGCATGCAGCTCCTGGATGACCTCCTTGAGCTTTTCCTGTCTTTCGTCATCTGTCATTTGATTCCGTCTATTGTCAATCAACTCGCTCATTTTATCCCTCCTATACATATTCATTCATATCTACCCATTAGAATTGCATTGAAAACCCGACAATTATTTAAATTTTCAGTGCAAAATAAACCGCCTCTGGTTTCCCAAAGGCGGTAACTGCAATGTATTTACTTAAACTCCCTCATTATCCTGACGGCTTCCTCTATATAGTCGTCTGCAAGTGCCAGGATCCTGTTATCAACCTTCATGCCATTGTCTCTTATCGCTGTCATGTAGTCGTACACAAATCCTGTGGAAACTAAGCCTTCATTTGCTGAAAATGATTCATATGCCTTATATATGTTCTCAAAGAGAATATTATTATCATAGGCTGCAAGAGGTGAATTCGGAAGTCCTTTCATAAACGCGGTCAGTCTATCCTCGTAGATCTGAACTAGCTCTTCATGTCTTGGACCAGATATATACCTGTTCATGTAGCTCTCAAGCTTGATGATCCTATCTCCAAGCTGCTCGAAGCTAATCAGTAGTGAGCCGTCGATATATGCCGGAGAATCAGAATCTTCCGCCATGATCTGTAAATACTCCTTCCATTCGTCAGTTAGCTTACTTTCATACTGAAGTAAAGAGCTGTAGTCAATTATAGGCTGGACTGAACCTTCTATGGACATTAGCTTATAGTGTCCCGAATACGCTTTTGAAACAAGCTCCTTCAGTTCATCATTCTTGATACCTTCAATTTTATCTTCCTTGAGGAACAGATCCTGGCCAATCAATTCTACCAGCTCGCTATCCTTATCTGCAGAGTTTATGTCACTCATCATACCATCTAGACCCTTTTTCAGTGAAGACTCAAGGCTGTCTACCATGCTGCTGACCTCAAGCGGACCAAGCTTTGCAAGATTATCATGGATGTATTCCTTTATATCAAGCACATTTGGATCCTTGCTCATCATTGCAGCAAACTCATCCATAATAGCCTTCTTCTCATCCTCCGCTGCTTCCTCGACCGGCTGCTGTACCGGTGGTGTATTTGGCTCCTCAACTGGCTCTTCCTTCTTCTTGCAGCCCGCAAAAACCATAGCAAGAACCAACACAAGCACAAGAAGCATCATAACTTTCTTTTTCATATCTGCACCTCCTTTTATCAGGTTTTACCCTACACGTATACTATACCCACTAAAAAAGACCTTCCCTGCGGAAAGTCTTTACAATATAATTACAATTTAAAATTGCTCCCCTGTCTGATTTCATTTTCCTTCATGTATCTGTCGATTGAGGAGAGCACTGAAAGCTTGTCCGCACTCCATTCAGGCTTGTGAAGTAGTCTCTTGTCACCGTCTCCAGTCACCCGGTGTACAACCATTTCCTCAGGTAGCCTTGAAAGCGCTTCTGATACAAGCTCAACGTATTCCATTTTTCCCATTATTGGGAAAGGGTCCTTTTTATATAGCCCGTAAAGATCTGTATCTCGTTGGATATAAAGTGAGTGCAGCTTGATCCCCCAGGTTCTGGTTTTGGCTACGTGATCAACTGACTCCATGATCTTGTCCCTTGTTTCACCTGGAAGTCCCAATATAAGGTGTGTCACTGTCCTAATTCCTCTTTTGCTTAGTCTTTCAACTGCATCATCATATACTGACAGCTGGTACCTTCTTCTAATGAGAGCTGCAGTTTCTTTGTGTATGGTTTGAAGACCCAGCTCAACCCAAAGATATGTCCTTCTATTAAGATCCTCAAGGTAATCAAGAACATCCTCCGGGATACAATCAGGTCTGGTTGCTATTGCAAGTCCAACGATCCCAGGTATCTTTAGCGCCTCCTCATAAAGCTCCTTTAATCTATCCAGAGTTGCGTAGGTATTAGTAAAGGATTGGAAGTATGCTATGTGCCTTTTTGTCTTCCATTTTTCAGCATTGTCCACTATCTGTCGAGCTATCTGTTCCGATATTGAGATTCCCTGATGTGTAAATTCCCCAGACCCTCTTTCGCCGCAGTAGATACAGCCTCTGTTGCCAAGACGACCATCCCTGTTAGGACATGTAAAGCCTCCGTCAATAGCTATTTTCCCAACCTTATCCCCAAAGTATCTTTTTAGCTCTCCACTTAGGCTATTATACCTTTTACCGTCCATTGAATCTTTTCTCCAATCAATCTATTGTCAACTGTACTATGGCTCCCGCCATTCTTTCCAACAAAATACCCGTCTTCTCCCACTGAATGCTGGTTGGGTCCTGGTCATTGAATAAGGAGTATACCCCTGTAAAGCCTCTGGAATATAGATCCTTGTATTCTTCAGTGAGATAAGCAAACAATCCCACCAAGGGAACATGATTTCTTTGGCTCATTTGGGCGACAGCCATCATACCCTTGTGAAGTCTGTCTGCACTGCCTGCCTTTTCTGAACCAGAGATCACAAGGTCAGCCGATCTAATTTCGTCATCTACCCCAGTCATCATTCTAAATGCATCTACAAATGATATTATATCAGCTTTTAAAAATGCCACAAGCCCCGCTCCTGTACCGCCGCCAGCTCCTGTTCCTCTTGTTTTTTCAACATCTACTCCTGTTGATTTTTCAACCTCTATGGCGTAGTTTCTCAATCCTCTGTCAAGTGATTGTATCATAAGCGGGTTTGCACCCTTTAACGGGCCATAGCCATAGGCTATCCCTCTTACCCCAGAGTATAGGTTTATATAATCTGTAACAACCGTAAAACTGCACTCCTCAAGCCTTTCATCCGCTGATTTCTCATCGATATATCTAATAGCGTACAAACCTTTCCCATTTAAGGGTACAGATTCGCCATCACTTCCAAGGAACCTGTATCCAAGGGCAGAGAGAAGGCCAATTCCTCCATCATTTGTAGATGTTCCCTTAGTAAAAACATAAAAATCCCTTATCCCTTGATCAAGCGCATGGAGAATAAGCTTCCCGGTTCCATAGGTAGATGTCAGTAGCGGATTTCTTTCTTCTTCAGTAAGTCGCCATAGCCCTGAAGCCTGCTTTAGATCCAATACAGCGTATTTGTCCTGAAAAACTCCATAGCTTGCCTTGATCTGCCTGCCTAAAGGATCGGAGGCAGCTGCTTCGATAAGTTTTCCTCCAAAGGCTGTCAACTGCTCAAGCGGATCATCTCCCTTAAGCAATGGATATGATTTGATATCTGCCTCAGGGATAACCTTTCTTATTCCCTTTTCTATATGGTTTGCCATTTCCTTTGGCGTCATCCTGTCGCGAATCCCGCAGGGAGCTACTACTATCTTCATATTACCAAGCCCTCTCTTTTCACTATGAGGACATATTACCCCAATAAACTATTTTCTACACTAAAAAGACGGGATCAGATCCCGTCTTTCAGTTACTTATTTGAAGCTTTTTGCAAAGCTCTTTCCGAATTCGAAGCATTCAGCCTTTGCTGCTTCGTCTGGATTCCACAGAGCCTTTATCCCAGGTTGAACTATCTCAAAGCCTGCTGCTTCTAGCCTGTCCGAAAGTATTTGAACAGATTCTCCGCTCCATCCGTATGATCCAAAGCTTGTTGCCTTCTTTTTCTTGAAATCCAATCCTTTTATCATATCCAGGATTCCGCCGACTGCGTGCTGTATACTCTTGTTGACTGTCGATGAACCGAAAAGTACTCCTTTTGATTTGAAAATCTCGGCTATTATGTCATTTTTGTCTGTTATAGCTGCATTGAAAAGCTTGACGGCAACTTCAGGATCTTCCGCGCGAATACCCTCTGCAATAGCCTCTGCCATACGTCTGGTACCATGCCACATAGAGTCATACACCAGGGATATTTGGTTTTCCTGATAATCATTTGCCCACTCAAGATATTTATGGACTATCTGAGCTGGATCATCCCTCCAGATGATTCCATGAGATGTAGCGATCATGCTAAGAGGAAGATTAAAGCTCAATACCTCATTTATCTTCATTGTAACAAGCTTGCTGAATGGGGTCAGTATGTTAGCATAGTACTTCAATGCCTCAACATACAGCTCACACTGATCTACCTTGTCGTTATACATGAACTCTGATGCATAGTGCTGACCAAACGCATCGTTTGAGAAAAGGATATTATCACCGCTCATGTAGGTCATCATGCTGTCTGGCCAGTGGAGCATCCTTGCCTCTACAAAGGTAAGTGTTGAATCTCCTATTTCAAGAGTGTCCCCTGTTTTGACTTCAATGAAATTCCAGTCCTCGTGGTAATGCCCCTCCAGTATCTTTCTGCCATTCTTTGTGCAATATACAGGTGTTCCGGGTATCTCCTTCAAAATGAGAGATAAAGCGCCACTGTGGTCGCTTTCTCCATGTTGAGCTATGATGTAATCGATTTCCTTAAGGTCTATATGCTTCTTTAAATTTGCAACGAACTCGTGAGCATATGGCTCCCACACTGTGTCTATAAGTACTGTCTTTTTGTCTCTTATAAGATAGGAATTATAAGAGGTACCCTTATCAGTAGAGTACTCGTCCCCATGAAAGCGTCTCAGCTCCCAATCGATCTTGCCTACCCAGGTGACTTTGTCGGTCATTTTAAAGCTCATAACACAACCTCCTTGTTTTATTATTCTCTATTGTTATACCCATTATATATTGGGTAACATCAATACGATCAAATATGAGGGGGTGATAAATTGAAATCTATAGAAATCATGGTAGCAGAGCATGAAAATATTCGTAGGATGCTTAGGGTAGTCAGGGAAATCTCCTACAGGGTCTTGACAAATGGCGACTTCAGCCTTGAGGACTTTGTGCCTGTAACAGAATTTATCAAGAATTATGCCGATAAGCTCCACCACGGCAAGGAAGAGGACATCCTTTTCGAAGCGATGAACTCCGAGATCCAAAAGCTTGCTAAATCAGGAGCTATTACCGGGATGTACATTGAGCATGACCAAGGGAGATTATTTATCGCAAATCTTCTTAAGGGTATTGAAGCCTTTAAGAGTGGTGATGATCGGGCAAGACTCGATATAATCGCTAATGCTATAGCCTATACTGACCTTCTCGACAGACATATCGAAAAGGAAAATACAGCTCTTTACAGATTCGCTCAGAACATGCTCAGTCAGGAAACAAAGGAAAAAGTAGATGCAGACTGCGATATAGTTGAAAACAAGGCTCTCGAGGATGGGATCCAGGAGCATTATCTCTCCAGCTTAAAGAATCTCGAGGATAAATATCTAAGTTAGTGTACAATAAAAGCCCCCTTATCGGGGCTTATTGTTCTTATCTACTGGATGTCCTCAAGACCCTCATGATCTATGATCCTTATGCCTCTATGTCCAATAAGCTGTATCAAACCTTGTTCCTGAAGTGAAGTAAGCTTCCTTGAAAGTGTCTCCTGACTCATTCCAAGGTGTGATGCCCAGTCTCCCTTACTCATCTGAAGCTCTACATTACCATCCTTATCCATTTGGAGGATGCTCTTTGCTATCCTTCTTTCAACTGAAGATAGACTTATGTCCTCAACAAGGGTCTCTGCCTTTTGTAGTCTTTGGCTCAGCTCCTCTAATATCTTAAATGATATAGATGGAAACCTGGCCATGAGCCCCTTGATATCCTGTCCATCAATTTTACACATTATGGTTTTTTCCAGTGCAATGGCACTGTCAGTTGCAGGCTCTCTGTTGAAGATCGCAAGCTCTCCAATAAACTGACCAGGACCAAGCACTCTTAAAACCTGCTCCTTACCGGATTCATTTAGCCTTACTATCTTAACCCTTCCCTTATGGATGACGTAAAGGCTGTCTGTCAGGTAGCCAGCGGAGTATATGGTATCGCCCTTATCCACTGTCTTTTCCATGGTTATCATGGCGATCTCAAACATTTCCTCCTTTGTAAGGCTGCTGAATATTGGTACCATCTCTATGCAGTTTTGTCCTCGTTCACCACAATTACACTTCATGATCATTCTCCAGTCTGAAGAACCTTTTTCCTGCTGCTGCCCTTATCTCCAAAGCCTAAAAGCCTAACTGCATTTATTATTACCAGAAGGACGCTCATTTCATGTACCAGCATCCCAAAGGAAAGATTGACTGTTTTAACCAAAACTCCCAATAACAGTACTGCTGCGACAGCAATTGCAAAGTAAATATTTTGCTTCATGTTGATCACAGTAGCTCTGCTAAGTCCGATAGCATGTGAAAGCTTTCTTATTTCCTCGCTCATCAATACTACATCTGCGGTTTCCATGGCAACATCCTTGCCAGCTCCGCCAATCGCTATCCCAAGCTCAGCTGATGCAAGTGCTGGTGCATCATTTACACCGTCGCCAACCATCCCTGCAGGCCCGTACTTCTCCTGAAGCTCCATCAGTACTCTTACTTTATCCTGTGGCAGCAGTTCAGCATAGTAATCGTCGAGCTCAAGCTCTTTGGCTATTGCTCTTGCAGCTCTTTCATTGTCACCAGTAAGCATAACTACCTTTTTGATGCCCTGCTTCTTAAGGTTTTTTATTAGCTTCTTGGCATCCTCGCGGACCACATCAGCTATGGCAATGATACCCAATACCCTTCCCTCTGACCCAATTATTACTGCAGTCTGCCCCTTATCTTCCTCAGCTTGCAGTAACTCCTCGTGATCATCCAGGCTATATCCGTTTTCATTGAAAAGCTTTCTGTTTCCCAAAAGGTATTCCTTACGGTCAATGGTAGCCCTTATTCCCTGACCCGTTATCATTTCAGCCTCTTCAGGCTGCCCTTCTACTGTGCCTAGAATCTCCTTTGCATGGTTTATTATTGCCCTGCCAAGTGGATGTTCTGAATAACCCTCTCCTATTGCAGCGATCCTTAAAAGCTCCTTAGTTTCTATCCCAAATGGGATGACCTCCGTAACGACAGGCTTCCCGATCGTAAGCGTCCCTGTCTTGTCAAAGGCTAGAACCTTTATAGTACCAAGCTTCTCCATGATTTCTCCACCCTTAACAAGGACACCATGCTTAGCTCCATTTCCGATCCCGGCAACTATGGATACGGGTGTTGAGATAACAAGAGCTCCAGGACAAGCTATGACCAGCAGGGTAAGTGACAGCACAAGATCCCTTGTAAATAGATATAATGCAGCTGCAAGTACTATGATGCCTGGAGTGTAGTACCTGGAAAATCTTTCAAGAAACTTCTGGGTCTTTGCCTTCTTATCCTGTGCCTCCTCGACCATCTCAAGAATTCTTGCGAAGGTCGTGTCGTCGCCAACTCTATCTGCTCTAATTTTAAGGTACCCAGATTCAACTATTGTACCAGAGAAAACCCCATCGTCAACTGCCTTATTAAGGGGCAGGGACTCGCCCGTTATGGCTGCCTGATTTACGTAGGCGTTTCCTTCTACGATAGTTCCATCAACTGAGATCTTTTCTCCCGGCTTGACGATAACGATGTCGCCCTCCATAACATCCTCAGGATCAACCTCTTCTTCAACTCCATCTCTTAATACTCTGGCAGTGTCCGGTGCTAAGTCCAGGAGTGCCTTGATAGATGACCTTGTCTTTTCGATCGTTCTTGACTCAAGATAGTCACCAAACATGAAAAGAAATGTTACTGCTGCTGCCTCCCAATACTCTCCTATAAAAAGCGCTCCGGTTACTGCAATGGTAACAAGAGCATCTATGCCAACGATCTTGTATTTTAGTGCTTCAAAAGCTTTCTTGAAGATCGGTATCCCTGCGACTGCAGTTGTAGCAAGCATAAAGGCTATTGTTATTGGTGCATATCCCATCAGTTCCTTTAGTAAAAAGGATGCCGATACCAAAATTGTCGCTACTATCACCTTGTTTTTTTTATTAAGCTTAAGCAAATCTCTCACGCTCCTATTTTTCCTTCAACACCTCAAAGCCAAGTCTTGCTATCCTATTCTTTATGGTTTCAGAGTCAACCACATTTTCGTCAAATGTCAGCTTTATCTTTGATGTGTTGAAAAACACCTCGTATTCGGTAACTCCCTCAGTTTGCTTCAACATCCCCTCCAGCTTCATTGTGCATGAAGGGCAGGTCAGTGTATCTAATTGATATGTCTTTTTTATCATCTTTATCTCCTCCTTGTTTTACTATTATCTATATTGT
>CAZHLQ010000037.1:0-13521 GCA_964533235.1 uncultured Gudongella sp.
AACTATGCCTCCGTCAACTGACGGAGGTTGTTTTTGAAGAAATTGACCAATAATTGACAATGCCTTTGTATTAAGTGCAAAAAACAGTTATAATTATACTATATTAGAATTATGAGGAGGATTATTATGAAAACTAAATTGCCGATCGCTCTTTCCAACAAGCATATCCATGTTAGTAAAAAAGACCTGGACATACTTTTTGGAGAGGGTTATGAGCTTACAAAAATGAAGGACCTTTCACAGCCTGGTCAATATGCTTGCAACGAAAAAGTTGATGTAGTCGGACCTAAAGGGACGCTGAAGGGAGTAAGGATACTTGGACCAGTAAGACCTGATACGCAGATCGAAGTCTCTATAGCAGATGCTTTTTCTCTTGGAGTTCAGCCTATTGTCAGAAATTCAGGTGAGTTAAACGAAACCCCAGGTGTAAAGGTAATCGGACCTAAGGGAGAGGTTGAGCTTGAAAAGGGAGTTATTGTAGCTGCAAGGCACATACACATGCATACGTCAGATGGTGAAGAATATGGGGTCAAGGACAAGGACATAGTAAGCATCAAGGTACCTGGACCAAGAGGCCTAGTATTTGACAATGTTCTTGTAAGAGTTCATCCGACCTATGCCCTTGAGATGCATGTTGACCTTGAGGAAGGGAATGCTGCAGGAATTAGAAATGGAGATTTGGTTGAACTTATAAAATAGGAGGATCCCTAAAATGGATATATCCAAAACTATAGATCACACTCTGCTAAAACCCGATGCGAGTAAGGATGGCGTCGAGAAGCTTTGTAAAGAAGCGGCTGAATATAAATTTAAGGCAGTCTGCGTCAATCCGTCACACATAGAGCTATGCAAGAAGCTCCTGAAGGATACTGAGGTCAAAGTCGCTACGGTTGTTGGATTCCCTCTTGGAGCGAATACAACAGAGACTAAGGTATTTGAGACAAAGGACTCAGTATTGAAAGGTGCAGATGAAATAGACATGGTCATTAATATTGGTGCCCTTAAGGAAGGAGACCATCAGCTTGTAGAAAATGACATAAGGGCTGTAGTCAATGCCTGCGAGGGGAAGGCAATAGTTAAGGTAATTATAGAAACTTGCCTATTGACCGACGATGAGAAGCGTAAAGCTTGCGAACTTTCGATGTCGGCAGGTGCTCATTTTGTAAAGACCTCTACCGGTTTCAGTACTGGTGGAGCTACTGTGGAAGATGTTGCACTTATGAAGTCAGTAGTAGGGAGCAATCTTGAAGTTAAAGCTTCAGGTGGGGTGAGAGATAGAGAGACGGCTCTGCTTATGATCGAAGCTGGAGCAACCAGGATAGGAACAAGTTCAGGAATTAAAATTATTGAGGGCTGATAGCCCTCTTTTTGATTTAGCAGCAACTATACATGGGTACATAAAAGCTGTACGCATTCTATATGAATGCTGGAAGGAGAGATAAAATGGTGCTTAAATCAAAACGAATAGAATTGAGCAAAGGAATATTCCTCAATATTGTAGAAACAGACAAATTCAAGTCGAATTTGTTGACAGTAAACTTCATAAGGCACTTGGAAAGAGACGAAGTTACCATGAATGCATTATTGCCTATGGTTCTGGAAAGGGGCTCTAATACATTCCCTACAAAGCTTTTATTGGAAAGAAAGCTGGAGGAAATATATGGCGCAAGTCTCGATCTGGGATCCTCAAAAAGAGGAGAGAGGCAGCTTATTAAGGTATCTATCGAGTGGGCTGATTCCAAATTCACAGAAGATGCAGGAGTAGGAAACGAAGCAATAAACCTATTAAAAGGAGTATTATTTGATCCTGTATTGAAAGATGATAGCTTTGATTCTGAATTTATAGCTCAGGAGAGACGCATACTGATCTCCAGAATTAGGAGCCGTATAAACGACAAAAGAAATTATGCTATTAGCAGATGTATTGAGGAGATGTGTAAAGGAGAACGGTTTGGCATATACAGCCTTGGCTACGAGGAGGATGTAGAGTCGATCGATGGCGTAAGACTTTATGAGCACTATCGCAATATAATCATGACAAGCCCGATAGAAATATTTTTTGTGGGCAACCTGGACGGTCTTGATCTTAAACAGTTGATACCAGCTGAATTGCACAACAGAAGCGAGATCCAGGAAATACCAAGGGAAATAATTCCGGGAAACAACCTTTCGAAGCGGAGAGTTGAAGAAAAAATGTCAGTTTCACAGGGAAAGCTTGTCCTTGGTTTTAGATCGTCAATACCCTATGAGGATGAACTTTACAATGGTTTGCTTATAGGCAATGAGCTCCTGGGAGGTGGACCTAATTCTCATATGTTTAAGACTGTAAGGGAAGAAAGCAGCCTGGCATATTATGCATCCTCGAGTCTTATAAAGCACAAGTCTATAATTCTAGCCGATGCAGGCATTAAGTTTTCAGACTATAAGCAAGCCTTGGATTTAATTATTGAGCAGGTATCGAGACTAAAGTCTGGAGATTTTACAGAGGAGGATCTTCAGATAGCAAAAAAATCAATTGAGAATTCAAGCAGATCCATAATGGACAGCAATCAAATGATATCTGAGTTTTTCCTTGGCAAGGTAATCTCAAAAGACGAAAGAACTCTTGATGAGATGCTGGACGATCTAGGTAAGACAGACAGAGAAAAGGTCATAAGCGCTATGGATACTGTAACTCTCGACACAATATATTTTCTAAACGGAAAGGAGGGAGAAGCTTATGAAGAGAATTTGGAATAATACTCTAGGTGAAGGTCTGATACACATTCAACTGGACAATGGGATAAACCTGTTTTACTATCCGAAGAAGGGGTTTACAAAAAAATATGCCATATTTTCAACTAGCTTTGGCTCCAATCATACCAGGTTTCTCCAAAAATCCAATGGAAGGATAGATCAGCTTCCAAATGGGACTGCTCATTTTCTTGAGCACAAATTGTTTGAGGATCCGGACAGGAATATATTCGAAAGGTTCGCAAAATACGGTGCTAATGTAAATGCATATACTAATTTCGATCAAACCTCCTACCTGTTCAGCACCACAGACAACTTTTATGACAGCTTGTCCCTTTTGATCGAGTTTGTTCAAAATCCATACATTACAGAAGAAAACGTGGAGAAGGAAAAGGGTATAATTGCTCAGGAAATACAAATGTACAGAGACAACCCAAGGTGGAGGGTGTATTTCAACTGTCTAAGCGCAATGTATCATAATCACCCCGTAAAAGAGGACATTGCAGGAACCACAGAGAGCATAATGGAGATTTCCAGGGAAGATCTAATGCTTGCATACAATAGATTCTATCACCCAAACAATATGGTACTCTTTGTAGTTGGTGATCTTGAGCTTGATAAAATAGCAGAAGCTGTAAACAAGGTATCAAGAGAGTATCCTGCCAATATTGAGATTCCAGTTAAGGATTATCCAGAGGAACCAGAAGACATAAGGACTGCATATATTGAGGATCATATGTCCACGTCGAAGCCATTATTTTATGTAGGGTTTAAAGAAACAAGTATAGGACAATCAGGAAAGGACTCGGTAAAAAAGGATATCGTTACAAACATGCTTCTTGAAGTACTTTTTTCTGAGAGCTCAGAATTTTACCAGGAGCTTTACGGCATGGGACTAATAGATTCAAGCTTTGGTGCATATTACACGGGTAAATCAGATTATGGTCAATCAATGATAATAGGTCAAAGTGATGACCCCAGGAAGGTCTATCGGATGATCGATGAAATGATAAACTCCAAGGATGGTAAGCTGACAGAGGAAGCATTTACAAGAGCCAAAAGGAAGGAAATGGGAAGATTCCTGATGGGCTTGAATTCAGTTGAATTTATTGCAAACAATCTCACAGACCTCTACTTCCAAGGTTTCTATTTGATCGATTACCTGGATCTTCTAGCTGAAACCACCTATGGTGACCTCCAGGAAAGGTTCGCCGACCATTTTTCAGGCAAGAAAAGTGTTCTGTCTGTAATTTGGCCAGAGGGTATGATAAAATAAATATCAGCAAATGGAAAGGTGGTCATAATGTGTTGGCAGTAGCATTCAGCGTTTTTGGACTTGAAATCAGATGGTACGGATTATTGATAGCATTAGCTGTTCTTATAGGGACAGTATTAGCACTTAAGGAAGCGAAAAGGAAGGGAGTCAAGGAGGAAACTCTAATTGACATGCTTTTGTTTGCTGTGCCTGCAGCTATAATAGGTGCAAGAGCATATTATGTTATATTCACATGGGATTATTACAGCAAAAATCCCTCTCAGATATTGAACATCAGAGGTGGAGGTCTTGCCATCCATGGCGTAATAATTGCAGGCGCGCTGGTAGCTATAATATTCGCTAAGGTTAGAAAGGAAAGCTTTTGGAATCTGGCAGATATTGTAGCACCAAGTTTAATACTGGGTCAAGCTATAGGAAGATGGGGGAACTTTGCAAATCAGGAAGCACACGGAGGACCAACAGATCTCCCATGGGGAATAATAGTAGATGGAGTGAAGGTGCATCCCACTTTTCTGTATGAGTCGATCTGGAATCTGATTGTTTTTGCTTTTCTCCTGTGGTATAGGAGAAAGAAGGCTACGGTTGAAGGGGAAATATTTATATTATACCTGATGCTTTATTCAGTCGGACGGTTTTTTATTGAAGGAATGAGAACAGACAGTTTAATGCTCGGACCATTCAGAGTAGCTCAGTTGATAAGCCTGACAATAATCACGGCAGGTGGAGCATATCTATTCTGGAAAAAGAAAAAGATCAAAGCTTGATCAAGCAGGAAACCCCGGAAACCCCGGGGTTTTTTAATGTCTAAAAATTGCATAGGACTAAAGTCCCAAATAAACACTTTACCCTGCTGAAATTATGGTATTTAGAGTTGATATGGGGTAAAATGGTATCAAAGTGGTGGAAAGTGGAGAGAAGTGGTGAATTTAGACCACTAATGGAGAGTGATCCCGAGTGTTTATAGGTGAATATCAACATACCATAGATGAAAAGGGAAGACTTATCCTGCCCTCAAAGTTCAGGGAACCGCTAGGATACGAGTTTGTAATGACAAAGGGACTAGATAATTGCCTTTTTGTATACCCCAAGAAAGAATGGGAGGTTTTGGAAGATAAGCTTAAGAGTCTTCCACTTACTAACAAGGATGCTAGGGCATTCGTAAGATTCTTCTTTTCTGGGGCAACAGAATGCATTCTGGATAAACAGGGAAGAGTAGTGATCCCGTCAAATCTTAGGGAACATTCTAAGCTGGACAAAGAAGCAGTGGTAATTGGAGTGTCGACCAGGCTGGAAATTTGGAGCAAGGAAGAATGGGAAAGCTATACTGACGACGACAGCCTTAGCTATGACAGCATAGCAGAAAAAATGGCCGAGCTGGGAATATAGATGAGGTGATAAGATGGAATTCCATCACATTTCAGTTTTGTTGAACGAGGTTCTGGATGGTCTAAGCATAAAGCCTGATGGGATTTATGTGGACGGTACCCTTGGTGGTGCTGGCCATTCTCTTGAAATAGTTAAAAGGCTCCGAAACGGGAAGCTTATAGGAATAGATCAGGATCCGGCAGCTCTTGAAAAATCAAAGGAAGTATTGGCAGACTATATGGACAGAGTAATTCTTATCCATAGCAATTACTCCGGTATAAAGCGAGTTCTCAGAGAAATTGGATTCGACAAAGTCGACGGGATCCTTTTAGATCTGGGAGTATCATCACATCAGCTAGACACTGAGGAAAGAGGTTTTTCACATAACAAAGATGCACCTTTGGACATGAGGATGGACACTACAGGCAGGTTTACTGCATGGGATGTAGTCAACACCTACTCGGAGGGAGAACTTGAGAAGATACTTCTCGAGTATGGTGAAGAAAAATGGGCAAGGCGGATCGCTCAGTTCATCGTAAATGAGAGACAAGAAAAGACTATAGACACGACCTTTGAGCTTGTTAGCGTTATAAAAAAAGCAATTCCCAAGAAAGTAAGGATGGAAGGCCATCATCCTGCAAAAAAGACCTTTCAAGCCATAAGGATCGAAGTAAATAGAGAGCTTGAGGTACTCACAGGTGCCATCACAGATATGGTGGAATGTCTTAATCCTGGAGGAAGGCTTGCAATTATAACCTTCCATTCACTGGAGGACAGGATCGTCAAGGAAGCCTTCAAGGAGCTATACAAAGACTGTATTTGTCCACCTGAGCTGCCAAAGTGCGTTTGTGATAAAAGAAGAGAGATCGACATAATAACAAGGAAGCCATTAACTCCTTCAAAGGAAGAACTGGAGTATAATCCCAGGTCAAGGTCGGCAAAGCTAAGGGTTGCAGAGAGAATCTGAATTGATCGAATCTGCAGGTATAAGGGGGAATACACATGCTAGCTGAAAAGCTCGAATACTACCAATACCCTGAATTCCAGGAGAAAATCAAAATCAAAAAGGCTGTTGAGCCTAAAATACATAGGAGTTCTGCTATTAACAAGCAGATGTATTTGGCACTTGCTATTAGCGTTCTTATAACATCTTTGTTTATTCTCCAGGGATATGCTAAAATAACATCAGTCAGGTTGGACATTACTAGACTGGAAAAAGAAAAAACCGAGCTGTTTAAAGTCAGACAGGAGCTTGAGGGTAATCTGGAAGGGCTTAAGAACACGGCTCTTATAGCCGAACAAGCAAAAACCTACCTTGGAATGGTATATCCAGAGGAAGGTCAAATATCCTATGTGGCGGTCAACGACTCCACCTTCGAGGATACACGGGTATTTTCCTTTACAGACAAGATAAGAAATGTTCTTAGTATATTTTCCAGCCTCTTTTAGGGGGAATAAAATTGAGAAAACCGACAATAAAAACAAGACGACGATTAGGGCTTGCACTTGCAGTTGCAACCTTGATCGTGTTTTTTTTAGGATACAGACTGATAAGGATACAGCTCATAGAGGGTGAGGAATACAAGAAGGGTGCACTGCAGCAATGGACCAAGGCAATAGACATTACCTCAGACAGAGGCCTTATTTATGACCGAAAGGGTAAAAAGCTTGCAATAAATACAACCGCCTATACAGTATGGGCTGCACCATCTGACCTTGACGAGCCAGAAGCTGCTGCCTTACAACTTGGGCCGATACTCGGCATGGATTCAGAAGAGCTGTATAAAAAGATCACTTCGGACTCCAATGTCGAGAAATTGAAGCAATGGGTTACAAGGAGCGAGGCGGATCAAATCCGTGAACTTGGACTTAGGGGCATATCAATAGTAGATGACAGCAAAAGGTATTATCCCTTCGGCAGCTTTGGTGCATATATAATAGGCTTCACTGACATAGACAATAAAGGGCTATACGGAATAGAGAGAGTTTACGACGAATACATGGCAGGAACGCCTGGAGTTTGGGTCAAAGCAACAGATGCCGCCAACAGACAGCTCCCATACGATGGAGAGCAGGTCTACGATGCCGAGGATGGACTGTCAGTAGTTCTCTCTGTAGACGAGACGATCCAGGGCTTTGCTGAGGATGCTGCCGAGAAGGCCATGGAAACAAATAAAGCGAAAAGCGTCTCAATAATCGTCATGGATCCAGAAACGGGAGAAGTTTTAGCTATGGCAAATAAGCCAGACTATGATCCAAATTACCCAAGGCAAGCTATGGATCCAGCGATAAATGAGGAGTGGAGCAAGCTGCCGCCTAAGGAGCAGCAGCAAAAGTGGTTTCAAATGTGGAGAAACTATGCTATCAATGATCTCTACGAGCCCGGCTCGACTTTTAAAATAGTTACGGCAGCAGCAGCTCTAGAGGAGGGCTCTGCGACGTTGAATTCCCATTACTATTGCAACGGCTTTATCAGGGATATCAAGGGAGTAGTATTGAGATGCTCCAGCTGGTATGATCCACACGAGGATCAAGATTTTGCTACATCCGTCAGTAATTCATGCAATGTGGCTTTTGTTAACATGGCAAGGGAATTGGGGAAGGAAAAGCTATATGAGTATATAAAGGCATTCGGATTCGGGCAAACTACAGGCATCGACCTTCTCGGAGAGCAAAGAGGACTTATCCCATCAGGCATAGAAAGTATAAGAGAGGTCAATCTGGCAACCTTATCATACGGTCACGGGATATCAGTAACTCCTATCCAAATGATAAATGCAATAGCAGCGGTTGCAAATAATGGAAAGCTAATGACTCCAATGATGACAAGAAGTCTTATAGACAGCGAAGGAAAGATAGTGAAACAGTTCTATCCAGAGATGAAACGACAGGTAATATCAGAGAATACAGCAGATATGCTTCTTGGCATGCTGGAGAAGACTGTACTGGAGGGAACAGGTAAAAAAGCATACGTGCCAGGCTATAGAGTTGGAGGGAAAACAGGAACAGCACAAAAGATAATCGATGGAAGATATGTTGACAAAAAATACATTTCATCCTTTGGTGGAGTAGCTCCAGTGGACGATCCAAGAATAGCGGTATTGGTAATAGTCGATGAACCAACAGGTATTTACTACGGTGGTACAGTGGCTGGCCCATTTGCCGCAATGGTGATTGAAAACACCTTGAACTATATGGAGATACCCAGGAAATATACTGAAGCAGAGCTTAAAAACATAGAGGAGAAGGTACTTGTTCCTGAAGTCACTGGATTGACCATAGCCGAGGCAGGTGAGCTGATCTCAGGAATGGACCTTAAATATACTACTGAGTACGAGGACTTTACTCTGGATACGATAATAGTTGATCAATACCCTAAGGCTGGCAACGAGCTGCAAAGAGGAGGGATCATCGACCTTTACCTTGCAAGTGGAACGAACAATCCAACTCTCTCCGAAGAGGTAAATGGAGATCAGTAGAATAAATGACTTGTTATGGGAAATGCCTAAAATTATGTGGAAAAGATAGGCAAACTCTATTATAATATTATGATGCACACAGGCACTAATAAGATTTCAGGAGGAAGCCTTAATGAATCATACATTGAATATAGCATTGGCATTGCTTGTAAGTGCCAGTCTGAGCACCTTACTGGGACCCAGGGTAATACCAATACTTAGAAACCTGAAGATAGGACAGACCATAAGAGAAGACGGTCCGCTATCCCATCTTGCCAAAACAGGCACTCCAACAATGGGGGGAGTTATTTTTCTAATAGCTATGTCTGCTACTGTCCTGGTTATTGGAAGGTTATCCTCGGATGTTATACTGGTTATGCTTTCAACTCTCGCATTTGGAACAGTTGGATTTATGGACGACTATATAAAGGTAGTAAAAAAAAGGAATTTAGGTCTTAGGGCTTACCAGAAGATACTGGGACAGATTTTTGCAGCTGCATTGATAATTGGATATGGCATATACTTCAAGGAGGGACTTCAAAGCTTCTACCTACCTGTTGCAGGTACAAAGACCATACAATTGGGAATACTCACTCTCCCATTTTTCTTAACCGTCATACTAGGCACAGTAAATGCAGTTAACTTGACTGACGGTCTGGATGGTCTGGCAACAGGGATATCGATCGTCGTTTTTACTACCTTCGGGATCATGCTCACTATACTTGGAAATACCGATCTATCTATCCTCACTGCGGCTTTAGTTGGAGCATTGATTGGATTTTTACTTTACAATTACAAGCCAGCCAAGGTATTTATGGGTGATACAGGATCTTTGGCACTAGGAGGTGCATTGGCTTCTATTGCAGTTATTTCGGGATTGACATTTTTCATTCCATTGGCAGCTGGAGTATTCTTTGTAGAGACTCTGTCTGTAATGCTCCAGGTAGGCTACTTTAAACTGACTAAAAAAAGACTCTTCAGGATGGCACCCTTGCATCATCATTATGAGCAAAAAGGGTGGAGTGAATTAAAGGTTGTCTGGAGATTCTGGTTAGCTTCAATATTATTTGCAGTAATAGGCTTCCTAACGTTCTGACCGGGAGGTAAGTAATGGAACTTAAAGAGATGAAAATCTTGATAATGGGACTTGGAGTAACAGGTGAGTCTTCAGCAAAAACCCTGAAAGGAAAAACCGCAGGGCTTTTTGTATTTGAAGACAAGCCAATGGAAGCGGTTATTGCTGAATTATCTTCCAAAAACCTTCAATACCTTGAGGCCAGAGAGGGTGAGCCTGAGAAAATATTGGATGGAATAGACCTTATAGTCAAGAGCCCGGGTATCCCACCGAGTCATGCACTTCTACTCGAAGCAAATCGAAAATGTATACCAGTGTATTCCGATATTGAACTTGCATACAGGTTATATCCCAATAGAGTAATTGTTGCTATAACAGGGACTAACGGGAAAACAACATCGTCCATACTGGCTGGTGAAATATTCTCTGAGGCAGGATTTAGAACGAAGGTAGTTGGAAATATCGGTGTGGGGATACTCCAGGGTATGTCAGATTCGGCAGAGGGAGATGTTTTTGTTGTTGAGGCTAGCAGCTTTCAGCTTGAGAATACTGAAGGATTTAAGCCAAGAGCTGCTGCAATCACAAACATTACCCCAGATCATCTTGATTGGCATGGAGGCTTGGAACAGTATATTAATGCAAAGTACAAAATTTTTCATAACCAGGATAGTGGGGATTACCTGGTACTAAATTACGAGGATCCTGTTTTAAGACAATTGGAAGGTGGTCTTAAACCTAGAACCATATGGTTCAGCTCTAAGCATAAACTGAATAGCGGAGTATGGACTGAGGACGGTTGGATAAAGGCAAGAGTGGGTGAATATGTTGAGAATATATTACTTACTTCAGAGATCGGCATCCCCGGTGTTCACAATGTAGAAAACATACTCACTGTAGTAGCTCTTTCGCTGGGACTAGGCGTCGATAAGACTGTGATCCGAAGAGTCGTTAAGAGCTTCAGTGGAGTAGCCCATAGGATAGAGCAGGTAGGCAGTATAAAGGGTGCAAAATATTTTAATGATTCTAAGGGTACAAATCCGGATTCCAGCATAAAAGCCCTGAATGCACTTGACTCACCAATAATCCTTATAGCTGGCGGCTACGACAAGGGATCTGATTTTGAAGAGCTATTAAAGGTATACGCTTCTAAGGGAAAGGCTCTGATACTACTTGGGGCAACCTCCAATAAGCTGGCAGCAGCTGCATCAGAGCTGGAGATAGCACCAGTTTTTCTCGCCTCAGATATGGAGTCTGCTGTTAGTAAAGCATATGAGCTTTCCGAGGAAGGCGACAATATTTTGCTTTCACCGGCATGTGCAAGCTGGGATATGTATAAAAATTACGAGGAACGTGGAGACCACTTTAGAGAATTAGTCAGAAAGCTGATGGAGTGATAATATGGCACGAAAGAGCAGCAAGAGATCCGTAGATTTTTACATATTCATAGCTGTGATAGCCCTTGTTTTCACCGGGATAATCATGGTCTACAGCTCAAGCTGGCCGGAAGGTACCGTTCGATATGGGGATGGATTTCACTACGCCAAAAGACATCTAATGTGGGCAGTGGTCGGCATATGTGGTATGCTGGTAATGATGAACATCGATTACAGGATATGGAAAAAATATTCACTACACATATATATCCTGGCTGTGATATTGGGTCTGTTGATTTTCACCCCGTTAGGTCTTGAACTAAAGGGGGGCAGGAGATGGATCGATATTGGCTTTACTACTCTGATGCCATCAGATGCTATAAAGCTTGGAAGTATAATATTCTTTGCAGCATTTCTGGATAGGAAGAAAGATAAGGTTTCGAGCTTTGTACAGGGTTTCATTCCTGCAGCTGGTATCATTGGCTTCACAGCAGCCCTAATATATTTTCAAAAGGACCTTAGTACGACCATTACCCTGTTGGGTACCCTTTTCAGTATGTTCTTTATTGCAGGCATGCACCTTTCGGTTATTGTAATAGCTGGAGGAGGAGCATATTTATTCTGGCAGTATGCAATCAACTCGGAGGGAAATGAATACAGACTTAGGAGAATACTAGCTTTTCGTGATCCATTCGCTGATAAGCTTGGAGACGGCTGGCAGACTGTGCAGTCACTATATGCACTGGGATCAGGAGGGCTCCTTGGAGTAGGGCTTGGTCAAAGTCGGCAAAAGTTCTTTTATATCCCTGAATCCTATAATGACTTTATTTTTTCAATTATAGGCGAAGAAATTGGACTTATAGGTACACTCCTTGTACTTACTTTATACGGGATCGTGATTTGGAGAGGAGTTTTGGCAGCAATGAATGCAAGGGATACCTACGGCTGCTATCTAGCCACAGGAATAACTGCATTGCTTGCAATCCAAAGCTTTATCAACATAGGCGTAGTTACCTCAAGCATTCCAGCAACAGGTATCACACTGCCCTTGATAAGCTATGGAGGCACCTCGTTGGTTATCTATTTGGCTGGAATGGGAATATTGCTGAATATCACCAGGTATTCAGAAAAAGACAGGAGAAAAATTGATGAAGCTAATAATTAGTGGTGGTGGAACTGGTGGCCATATATATCCAGCACTTGCAATCGCGGAACAACTTAATAAGTCGCTGCCGGAAGCTGAGCTTCTATATGTTGGGACCTCAGGGAGTATGGAGGAAGAGCTTGCTAAAAAAGCAGGTATAAGGTTCATGCCGATCAGAGTAAAGGGTATGCCAAGAAAGCTTGATAAGCGCTCCTTAGTAGCTGCCTGGAATCTGGTATTAGGGATAATTGACTCCAAAAGGCTGATAAAAAATGAAAAACCAGATCTGGTGATCGGTACTGGAGGCTATGTTTCGGGACCTGTTTCCTTCGTAGCTGGACTATCAGGGATACCTGTTGTTATCCACGAACAAAATGCCTTTCCTGGTATCACCAATAAGCTGTTATCAAGAATAGCAGACAAGGTGCTTCTCACCTATCCAGATTCAGCCAAGTACTTTAAACACCAGGATAGAACTGTAGTCACAGGCAATCCGATCAGAAAGGATATCACTTCCATAAGCAAGGAAGAGGCTTCAGAGAGACTTGACATAGATCAAAAAAAGCCATTTGTACTGTCCTTTGGAGGAAGCGGAGGTCAAAAGAGCCTCAATATGGCTGTCCTTGATATCATCACGAAAGATTTACTACCGAAAGATATACAACTTCTCCATATTACGGGAACCAGGCATCATGACGGATTTATGGAAAGTGTAAAGAATAAGAGTGTAGAACTCAGTCCAAATATTAGACTTGAACCATATTTTCACCAAATGCCTTATGCAATGAATGCTGCTGATCTTGTAATAACGAGTGGAGGAGCCATAACTCTTGCTGAGATATCGGCGGTGGGAGTTCCATCGATACTAATTCCTAAAGCCTACACAGCTGAAAATCATCAGGAATATAATGCAAGGGCATTTGAAAAAGCGGGAGCCTCAGTACTTATTCTTGAAAAGGATCTAAGCGGCAGACTTCTTGCTGAAAAAATAACTCAAGCACTAAGTGACAAAGAGCTGTTGGAGAAAATGTCCAGCTGCTCCAGAGCCTTGGGGAAACCAGATGCATCAGAGGTGATCGTACGAGAAATATTTAATC
>CAZHLQ010000038.1:0-2163 GCA_964533235.1 uncultured Gudongella sp.
TGCATTTTATCCCAGAACACTTCTTTGTATAGATCTTCTACTTGTTTCTGAACAATTATATCGCTTTCAAGTTCTACACCAGCTTTCTTTTTATCTCCACCGCATTTCATCAGTATACTCTTTACAGCGGTCCATCCAGCCCAATTCGGATGTGCAGTCTCATAAATTCCTTTGTACGTTAATCCAGTCTCACCTGGGTTTTGTTCTAACGCTCTCTTAGGGTCATTGTTATACTCTACTTCCCATACTAATTTTAATGTCTTACTAATTTCTGCCATTCTCTACTCCTCTAAAACTAAATACAACCAGCATGACTGCCATATACACACATCCAGCAAATATTGATAATGTTTCTAACTCGCTCATAATACTACCTTTACTAAAATTACACCTGCTTCCAATAAAGCAATAACTATCCAGAACACCTTAGCTATTTCTGCATCCTTTAATAGGTACTCCTTTGGACAGTAACCCCTAAAACATCTAGTTTTCTTTTCCATCTTTACCTGCTCCACCTGTTACTTTATCGACAATCCATGTAGCAAATCTACTCTCTACTATACCGATTATAGTATAGGCACTTACACCGCTAAAACCGATAATACCATCCCTATACGCATACTCAAGTGGAATAAAAGATCCTATCGTATACCCAACAAACGAACCAATAAACATGTTTATAAACATAGCCCTATTTGACCATTTGTACTCACTATTTTCTTTGCTTAATCTAGTGTAGTCATACATGTATGCTACTACCCCACCAGCTCCAGCAAACAATATATCTTTTGCTGCCTTAGCTAAGCCAATGACAGCATCAATGTACTCGTTTTGTATCACAAGGACTCCTACTTAAATGTTCTCGTTCGTGTTTCAAATTTTCATATACAGCATATAGTAAATTAATTATAATCGACAAGAACCCTAGTAAGTAAAGTGATACTCTAAACCCTTTGTAACTAGCCCACAACTCGTCTTCTATTACGCCTTGCACAACAACAAGTTGATGAGGTTTTAAAACTCCACCTCTTACAAATCCGTCAAATCCCCTAGTCTCATCTGGAACTACAACCCACTCTAAGTACTCTCGACTATTGCTAAACTTCCACCACGCGTCTGTATGGTTCGTACTGTCATACCCAGACATTATTGCAGGAATTATTTCTCTACACACCTCTTGATCTTTATGCAAAGCACATTCACTCTCAACGGTCATCTTTTTACCGCCCTCTACGTAACAGTCCAAACTAGGGTCAAATACAAAGTCAAGTGTTCGTAGATCTACTGCAAACACGTCACCTGTTTCAGTCACTTTTGCTTTTTGTGCACACGTCTTTAAAGCCACTTCTAGCTCTTCATTATTTACGTTTCTATACGCATTCTGGTTCTTACCTAATACAATCTCATTCACACAACTTCTTATGTTTTCAGCACTGTATCTAGCCACTTGTCTAGCACTTTGTTCTGCATATACTTTCCAACTAACGTCAATCATCACTGTACTAATGACTATCAACATCAGTATGAAAACTCGTGAATTGCTATACCTCATTTGACCTCCGACTTTTCGCAAGTATACCAAACCTCAGCTTTTACTTTACTTAACGTCATCACATTTTTCGCCTTTACACTTTTTAGCCCAGCACTCTAATGTCTCTGCATACATCAATACATTCTTTAACCCTTGCGCATCAACGCTAACTATTGGCTTCTCTGGCAAAGGAATTTCGCATTTAACGGGTACTTTAACTTCTACAGGTCTATCTACATACACAACATCTTTTTGCGCACACCCAACGAACATCAATCCCACAACTAACAGAACCCATTTCATCATTTACCCCTCTCAGCAAACACTCTTAGCAAATCTTCATATGCTTTCAATTTTATTTCACAGCTTGCATCTTTTACAGGTACTTGCACGTCTCTATATCTAGTCTCTATCTTACCTGCATTTTTCTTCAACTCTTCAATACCTTCTTTAGTATTTACCGCCAACCCATTAATCAACTCATTCTGTCTGCCAATCGACTCAACAAATCCACCGATCTGTGCATCCTTAAGCGCAACTAACGCCTTCTGCTCATTAACCCTTAGTTCAGCCTTCTCCAACTGTCCATATACTAACCACAACCAAATCGCTAATCCACCTACTACAATTCC
>CAZHLQ010000039.1:0-3133 GCA_964533235.1 uncultured Gudongella sp.
TCGCGGCAGACTTGGCTGACGCTGACGCCTTGCTCGCGCACCATGCGCGCCACCTGTAACTTGAACGCTGGGTCAAAGGTTCGGCGAGTCTTGGTTGTGTCGGTTGTCTTGTCGGTCATCTCTTCATGTTCCTTGTCGGGGAGAAAACACCCGATCAAAGTGTCCATTTAAATTTGACCACAACACTACCACCCCGCTGGGACTGGGTTGATCCCTTGAAAGACATCCGCGCCGAGATCAACGCCATCGAAGCCGGACTCAAGTCGCGCACCCAGGCGATTGCCGAGCGGGGGTTTGACGCGGCAGTGGTCGATGCCGAGATCGCCGGGGATCACCGGCGCGAGGACAGCCTGGGGCTGCGTTTCGGTCGTGAGACAAACCCTGCCGCGCCCACCGAGAATAAATCCGGGGCTGCCGTTAATGCACCGCCGCAATCAGTGCCTGGTTGATAGCAGCCACTTTAGATGGTGCGCCTCGCTCAAGCAGCGTTTGCAGTGCTGCAGCAGCCTGCGGCGACAGTAGGCCGCCGGGAATACGCTGAGCGCCAGCTTGTAATTTGCGTTTTTCGTAGGCGCTTTGCTTGACACGCGGTGTATGTACCGTACCAAAGCGCCCAGCTTTAGCGTCTTGCAAGCCTTCACGCAGACCAGGCAATGCTTGACCTGCGTCCGCTTCAATGGCGGCAGCCATTTTTTCGAGATTGATGTTTTGCAGACCTTTGATTTGCATGGCTTACCTCTTTTTGTGAATGTCCTTGGCCGTCAAGTTCTCACGTTCGCTCTTGGTGTAGATGGCTATCAGCAGCAAAAAACCTTCCGGCAAAAAGTTCACGTACACCACGCGTGCGCCGCCGCGCTTGCCTGACCCTGCTCTTTTCCAGCGGATTTTACGAGCGCCTTCGGCACCTGGAATAACGTCACCCGCTTGTGGGTTGGCGGCAATCCAAGTGATGAATTCTTCGCGTTCCTCGCTGCTCCAGATAGCTGCGGCCTCCCCCTGAAAAGTCGTGGTCTCTACAACGGTCAGCATTTGCATAATGTGGCCATTGTAGAGCGTAACGCGCGTTACCGTCAAGCCGATATAAGGAATCAAAGCCCATGACCGATTTACCCTACCTGGCGTCCCGCCTGTACGGGACGCCGCTCCTCGTTGCGCGCCCCAAACTCGAAGTGATCCTCGGGGTGGTGGGACGCAAGATGTCTGGTGACACGCTGGCCACACCACCGCCGACAACTGCCGATCCAGGGATGAATGGTGGCCTCCAGCGGCTGGAGGGCATCGCCATCATCCCGATCCTCGGCACCCTGGTGCGTCATTCTTCGTATATCGGTGCAGCCAGTGGCCTTACCAGTTATCACGAGATCGAGGCCATGGCCGAAGCAGCCTTTGCCGATCCTATGGTGAAGGCCGTGCTGCTGGAGATCGACTCCAGTGGCGGTGAGGCCGGTGGCGTGTTCGATCTGGCGCATCGATTGCGCACCCTGGCACAGACCTCGGGCAAGCCGCTCTGGGCCATCGCCGATGAAGCCGCGCTCTCAGCCGCCTACGCCATTGCCTGTGCCGCTGACCGCCTCTGGCTCACCCGCACTGCCGAGGTGGGCTCGATTGGCGTGGTGGCGGTGCACGTCGATGAGTCGGTCGCCGATGCCAAAGCCGGTCTGAATTACACCTTCCTGCACGCCGGTACCCACAAGGTCGATGGCCATCCACACGCACCGCTGCCGGCACCAGTCGCCGCTGACATCCAGACCGATATCGAGCAGCTGCACGACCAGTTCATCGCGCAACCGGTCTGCTTGGAACTGTTCGTTCCGGTCTGGAGCTGGCTGGGCGATCTGGTGGCGACGCAGGTAGCCAAGAAAAAGCAGCATAACGCTACGTTCAAACCGAATCCGATCAGGCGCGGTGTTCGCAAGCGGGCCAGGAAACTGGAAATCGTGGACTCATCAAACTGAGGGAGCGCAACGGCATTACGTTCAAGCCATCGGGCGAAGGCTGCCAAAACCCAAAGCTTCTTGCGTAGAGTTTCCTGAGCATAGCCTGCTTGGCGCAGGTCATCGCAAAATGCATTGACGTGATCGCCCAATAGTCCCGCAAACTCACGACCGTTGATTGAGTGGTTCGTTGTATCCATGCTGATTCTCCTGGCCAGCGTGATTGCCAGCCTGAAGAAATCATACGTATTATGCCGCCTGCCGGAAGCTGAAAACCTTGCCTGGCAGGGGCTTGACAGGCACAAATCGGCATAATCCGGGAGGCGGCATAACACCGCCGAAGGAAAAATCCGTCCTTTTGTCATCGGGCGCAAGGCATGGCTATTTAGCCAAAGCCCGGAAGGTGCCTCGGCCAGCGCTGTCATCTATTCGCTCGTGGAAACGGCCAAGGCCAATGGTCTGGAACCCTACACCTGGCTTTGCCGTGTGCTACGCGAGTTGCCCAAAGCCACGACGGTCGATGCGTACGAGGCCTTGCTGCCCTGGAACCAGTTACCCATTGAGGTACTGACCAATGAGTTGGCACAACTGAGCGCCTGAGTCGCGTCGGTTACTGCCTGCTCACATTCACGCTGGTCGGAAATCATTAAAAATCACACCCATGAAATCGGGACGTTGACAACCCTGTGCTTTATGGCGCGCGTACGGTACTGCGTCATATTCAGAACATGCCAGCGCTGGTGAAGTCTTTTTTCAAACAACCCGAGTGCTGGTATATCTTGGAATGATACTACTTACTGAAAGGTTAGTAGTTGTCTGGCTTGTCTCCGTACCCTACTGCTGGGCGCCTGCGTATTCCGGTGAGCGTGACTACTTTGCCCAGGGGGTAATGAGCATGCCATTACACACAAGTCATTCATCCTGAAGCGCCCGGGCAAATTTCAGCCCGGCGGCAAAATCCATCACCCGTTGTAGTCCGAGCCAGATCGTCTTGACTCCAGGCTCACCATCGCCCTTGCGCGCTAAAAAACCACCCAGCATGGCAACCAGTCGCACAAACTCATTCAGACGCGGTGGCGTTTTGGGCACCTTCTTGCGATTGAGAATATAAGCCGCCTGCCATTCATCCTGCTCAAATAACAGCGCCGCATCCAGATCCGGACAGGTTCTGCCCAGCCGCATCAACCGCGCAACCCGCC
>CAZHLQ010000040.1:0-1835 GCA_964533235.1 uncultured Gudongella sp.
CCTTACAATGTTCCTTCCTACAGACATTAGGACAGCTGAATTTGGAGCACTTGAGTTTGCCAAAAAGATGAACCTGACTGACTGTGAGGTCATCCACAAGGAGATCATGCAGGAATCAGAGGGTACAAGAGTAGAGATCAAGGGAAGACTCAATATGACTATCGATACAACTACCCTTGTAATTCCGCCTAAGCCAGAGGAGCTTTCAGAGGACGAGCTTAGAAAGGATATCGAAGCTAAGCCTATGAAGATAGTTGCTGCAACAGTTGGCGAGGATGAACATTCAGTTGGTATCAGGGAGATCGTAGACATTAAGCACGGCGGGATCGAGAAATACGGCATCGAATGTCATATCCTCGGTACCTCAGTTGCAGTTGAGAAGCTTGTTGATGCTGCCATAGAAATGAATGCTGATGCTGTATTGACATCAACCATAATCTCTCATGACGACATCCACTACAAGAACATGCAGAAGCTTAATGATTACGCAATAGAAAAAGGCGTTAGAGATAAAATCATATTCATCTCTGGAGGAACTCAGGTATCCAATGAATTGGCAGTAGGTCATGGAATGGACGCTGGCTTCGGCAGAGGCACCAAAGGCTCACATGTAGCCACATTCCTGGTGAAGAAGAGACGTGAAATGACCAATGAAGATTGATCTGCTCGTTGCCGAGATAGGCAGTACAACAACAGTAGTTAATGCATTTCATAATATAAACACTAATCCGGAATTCCTTGGACAAGGACAGGGGGCAACCTCTGTCCTTCAAGGGGATGTGAATATCGGACTGAAGGAAGCAATAGACGACCTTTGCAAAAACCTTAAAACCGACTCAGTGGAGTATGGAGAACTGATAGCTACCAGCTCTGCAGCTGGAGGCTTGAGAATGACTGTTCATGGACTAGTCTATGACATGACTGTAAGAGCTGCAAAGGAGGCTGCCCTTGGAGCAGGGGCAAATATAAAATTTGTCACAGCAGGTAAGCTTAGGAAAAGTGACCTTAGAAAGATCAAGGAAATCAATCCAAACATCATCTTGATTGCTGGAGGGGTGGATTACGGTGAAAGGGAGACAGCTCTCCATAACAGCGAACTTATAGCTGAGCTTTCTCTTGGGATCCCTGTGATCTATGCCGGGAACATAGAAAATCATGAGGATGTCAGGGAAATATTCCAGGAATCCGGAGACGAGCTTTATCTGGTAGATAATGTCTATCCTAAGATCGACGAGCTCAATATTGAGCCTACCAGAAAGGTAATTCAGGATGTTTTTGAAAGACACATCATCCATGCTCCGGGTATGGAGCACATCAGGGAGCTGGTCACTGGTAATATAATGCCTACACCAGGTGCTGTAATGGAGGCAAGTCAACTGCTTTACAATGAAATAGGGGATCTTGTCACTATCGACGTTGGAGGAGCAACTACAGACGTCCACTCAGTAACAGAGGACAGCGAGGAGATCGCCAGGATAATCTTAAGCCCTGAACCAAAGGCAAAGAGAACAGTTGAAGGAGATCTGGGAGTCTATGTAAACATGAGAAACCTCGTTGCCATGGTAGGCGAGGAGACTCTTATGAAGGAGCTAGACCTGGATGAGCCATCACTGCAAAATCTCATCGAGCACCACAAGCCAATACCAGTATCTGAGCTTGAGAAAAATTTCGTCGAGGTTCTCACTGAGCATGCAACAATTACTGCAATAAAAAGACATGGGGGAAGGCTGAAGCATCTATACGGACCAAGCGGCAAGAAGACAATTGCTGAGGGTAAGGACCTTACAGGCGTCAAGTATATAGTTGGTACAGGAGGAGCTCTTACAAGACTCCCA
>CAZHLQ010000041.1:0-2469 GCA_964533235.1 uncultured Gudongella sp.
CCCATCCACATTGCATCGACATCGACGTCGATAAGGCTTGACACCCTTTCCTTCATCTCGCTTGCCGCCTTGTTGGTAAAGGTTATCGCCAGGATCTCATAGGGAGAAACTCCCTTGTCTGCAATCAGATATGCTATTTTATGGGTTACTACTCTCGTCTTTCCAGAGCCAGCCCCAGCCATAATAAGTAAAGGTCCTTCAGTGTGAAGAACCGCTTCCTTCTGTCTTTCATTTAAGCCTTTAATGTAATCCATTGTCCACCATCCTAACTGTCATCTACTGATAATTATATAGTATACGATATCATATTTCCACATAAATGCAGAGGACTTCTATGCAAACCAGGATCATTCCTTTGAACTAAAAGGTAATGCCCGGGCGAATGATCGCCTCGGGCATTATTAAGGGGAAAATCGTTATTTACCTATTTGAAGCTGGATGTCCTTGCTGTTCTCATATGCTGCCTTAATTGCTGCTATTATGTCGCCGTGTCCATCCTTAAGACTCATTGTTGCAGATGAAGTTACATCAGCCAGCATTGCCTTCTCCTCTGCTGTAAGTGCATCGTATTTAGCCTTGTCCTCTGGCTTGTCTGAGCCATCCTTAAGTGGTCTTCCGTTAAGGTCAGATGTATACTTAGCGAACCAAGCTTCAACCTCTTCAACTGTCTTTCCAATGAATACTTCCTCGAAGCCGGAGATCTGCTCTGTCCAGGTCTTACCGTTGCCCATGACGTATGCTTCGCCACGCTCTCTCTTAGTCATCCAGCCTTCTATCTCTGCAAAGAAGTTTTCTTCTGTATCAGCAGTCTTTCCGTCTACCTTCTCATCGTGGTTCTCATCGTAGTTATATCCGCCTTGTCCAGGGTATCCACTGAAGTGTGGCATTCCATCTCCATCATAGTTTGGAGTTGCGATCTCAAGCTGGTCTATATGGATGTCAGCTATCTTTCCATCTGCATCGAACAATGCCGTTACGAATACTTCGTTGATACTCCATACCTGAACTTCCTGATCGTCAGCTCCAGGACCTTTTCTTGGGCTGCTTACCACTCCAAAGCCGAAGCCTTTGGCTTCTTCTATCGTAAGTGGTTTCTTGTTTTCATACGCATTTTTTATTGATTCAACGATATTTCCATGGCTATCATTCAAGCTCATGGTTGCAGATGACGTTACATCAGCCAGCATTGCCTTCTCATCAGCTGTAAGTGCATCATATTTTGCCTTGTCCTCTGGCTTGTCTGAGCCATCCTTAAGTGGTCTTCCGTTAAGATCTGAGGTGTACTTGTTGAACCATTCCTCTACCTCTTCAACCGTCTTTCCGATAAATGCCTTTTCAAATCCGGATATCTGCTCCGTCCAGCTTTTGCCGTTACCCATAACGTAAGCATCTCCGCGCTCTCGCTTAGTTTTCCAGCCTTCGATCTCTGCGAAGAATTGCTCTTCGGTATCCGGGGTCTTACCGTCTACTTTTTCGTCGTGGTTCTCATCGTAGTTATAACCGCCTTGTCCTGGGAAGCCGCTTAAATGTGGCATTCCATCTCCATCATAGTTTGGAGTTGCAACCTCAAGCTGGTCTATGTGGATATCCAATATCTTTCCGTCTCCATCGAATATTGCGCTTGTAAATACTTGGTTGAAGCTCCATACCTGTACGTCCTTATCATCAGCCCCTGGACCCTTTCTGCCAAGCTTTGAGAATCCAAAGCCCATATATGCTTCAGCTGCGGTGATATCTCCAGCCTCTTCAGGAACCTCTGCAACTGGTGCAGGATAAGCCACTGGATCGATTGCGTTGTTTACTGCGTATATTATTCCATTGCTCGTATATGTAGCACCTGATATTACGTCTACCTCAGTTGAATTGGCTTCAACTATTTTTGCAGGAAGCTGTTCAAGAGCAGGTGTTCCTATTCCCTGGGTCTCTTTCTCGCCTACTACCTCGACGCTTATGATCTTGTCGCCTTCCATTACTACAGTAGCCTTGATCTCGCCTCCAAAGCCTTCTCCAACACCTGTCAGAGTTTTTTGCTCTGCTGCTGGAGGAGCTGGCTCTTCCTTAGGAGCACATGCAGCTAAACCGAGTACCATTGTAAAACAGAGTACTAATGCCAATGCTTTTTTCAATTTACACTCATCTCCTTGTATGTTTGTTAAATATTTGTTGTTAACTTAATCTCAATATAACACAAGTTTTTTTCATATACAAGGGTCTGGATATAATTAAATGTGTATTTATCAACATTATTGACATATGTTTAATTCAAATTTCCATATATCAATGCTTCTATCCAATACTTAATCAAATTGTTTTGTTAATAAAAAAACCAAAAACATATCGGTACCTGTACCTTTGTAGGGAATTTTCCCTCGTCAGGTACCGGTACCGATCATAATTATTTAGATTAGATGTCTAAAAGGTTCTTTTTGTAAAGCGTATAAAGCATTCTTAGGTTGTCCATCTTTTGGT
>CAZHLQ010000042.1:0-9537 GCA_964533235.1 uncultured Gudongella sp.
ATCACAACCGCTATTTCTGTACCAACTAGATATATCCACAGTCCCCTTTCAGTTATTAGCAGGGACGATTACGATAATTCCCTCGCCTTAGTCAAGGCACTTGTTTCTGATTTGGAAAAGGAGGCTTTATAATGGCTTTTAACAGTGAGCTTTTGAAAAAACTAGTAACCGTCTACGGACCATCAAGTAGAGAGCATCTTATAAGAGAGATGATATCTGAGGAGATACAGGACTATGTTGATGAATTATACACCGATGCACTGGGAAATCTGATTGCGCATAAAAAGGGACCTGGCAAGAAGATTATGATATCAGCTCATATGGATCAAATAGGACTAATAGTGACCGATATAGATAAGGATGGCTTTGTAAGGTTTGGAAACATTGGAGGTATATCTCCTGCAGTCACCTTTAGTCAGAGAGTGATCTTCGAAAACAATACCATAGGTGCCGTCTATTCAGAGCCTGTTGACGATCTGTCTAAGCTTAAGCTGGAGGATATGTTTATTGATATCGGGGCTAAATCTAAGGAAGAAGCTGAGAGTATGGTATCTATCGGTGACATTTGTGTATATCATGCTGAGTACTCCGAAAATAGCAACGTTGTTTTCACACCATACCTGGATGACAGAGTTGGCTGCTTTGTAGCAGTTGAAGCCTTAAAATCGATCCAGAAGCCTGAAAATGACCTGTACTTCGTTTTCTCCGTTCAAGAGGAGGTTGGTCTTAGGGGAGCAAAAACAGCTGCTTATGGAGTCGATCCTGACTTTGGACTGGCAATTGATGTAACAACACACGGCGATACTCCTAAAGCAAAGAGGTTTGCAGTAGGACTTCATAAGGGTGCTGCTATCAAGGTCAAGGATAATTCTGTAATTTCTCATCCATTGGTTAGGGAGAGACTTGTTCATCTTGCGAAGGAGAAGGGCATACCTTATCAAATGGAGGTGTTGGAATTCGGAGGTACAGATTCCGGAGCTATCCATATGAACAAATCTGGCGTCCCTTCCGGTGTAATATCTATCCCTACAAGGTATGTTCACTCCACTGTAGAGATGGCTTCCAAGGAGGATATTACAAACTGTATAGCCCTTCTTAAGGCTTATTTGGAGGAAAGACTTTAGTAATAAATATATGATGCATTGAGGAGAGAAGTATTTAATGAAAAAAGTTATGATTTCTACCTTCGGCTGCCAAATGAATGAGCACGACTCTGAGAAGATAGCCTGGATCATGGAAAGAATGGGATACGGGACTACTTTGGATAAGGAAGAGGCTGATGTCATCATCTTCAATACCTGCGCTGTAAGAAAGAGTGCAGAGGACAGGGTTTTCGGCCAATTAGGGGAGCTGAAGGAGCTTAAAAGGAAAAAGCCTGAAACGGTCTTGGCACTTTGCGGATGTATGATGCAAAGAGAAGACATAAGGAGCTATTTCCTTAAGAAACACAGACACATAGATATCGTATTTGGGACCAACAACATCCATAAGCTCCCGCAGCTGTTGAACAGACATCTTGAGAGCGGTAAATTGGTCGTTGATATAGTGGAGGATACGCGTGAGATAGAGGAATCTGTTGAAGCAGACAGAAAATACTCATATAAGGCATACGTAAATATAATGTACGGCTGCAATAATTTCTGTACCTATTGCATAGTTCCTTATACAAGAGGCAGAGAGAAAAGTCGTGAACCCGAGTCAATAATTGAGGAAATCAGTGACCTGGCAAGGAATGGCACTAAGGAGATCACTCTTCTTGGTCAAAACGTCAATTCATACGGGAAGACTCTGAGTAAGAGGTATAGCTTTGTAGATTTATTGAAGGATATCAACAATATCGATGGGATAGAGAGGATAAGGTTCATGACCTCACACCCAAAGGATTTTTCCAGAGAGCTGGCTGAGGCTTATTTAACACTTGACAAGCTTTCGCCTCACCTGCATCTGCCTGTCCAATCTGGGAGCAACAAAATACTAAGGAGTATGAACAGAAACTATACCAGGGAGGACTACCTTGAGAAAATATCCTGGATAAAGGAGTTAATCCCTGGCATAGCATTAACGACTGATCTCATAGTAGGTTTTCCAGGGGAGACTGATGAGGACTTTATGGACACGGTAAGGCTTTGCCAGGAGGTCGGGTTTGACTCAGCATATACATTCCTGTATTCCATTAGAGAGGGTACCAGTGCGGCAGCTATGGAAGATCAGGTGCCAGATGAAATCAAACATGAGCGTTTCCAAAGACTACTTGATGCACTTCATCCAATTGGACTTGAGTTAAATAAAAAGCTAATTGGCACGGTACAGAGAGTCCTGGTCGAGGAAGTCAGTAAGAATGACGAAACAGTACTAAGCGGAAGAACAGAAGGTGGCAAGCTTGTCCATTTCAAAGGCAGTAAGGAACTTATTGGAAGGCTTGTAAGCATAGACATCAGGGAAGCAAAGACCTTTACTCTTGAGGGAGTTCTGGTTTAGAGGGAGGATAAAATGAGTCAACTGACCCCTATGATGCAGCAGTATATGTCCATGAAAAATCAATACAAGGATTCTCTTCTTTTTTTCAGAATGGGCGACTTTTATGAGATGTTCTTTGAGGATGCTAAAATTGCCTCCAGGGAGCTGGAGATCGCACTCACAGGTAGAGATTGCGGCTTGGATGAAAAGGCACCGATGTGCGGTGTTCCGCACCACGTAGCTGAGGTCTATATTTCAAGACTTGTAGACAAGGGCTATAAGGTTGCCGTATGTGAGCAAATGGAGGACCCAGCTCTTGCAAAGGGATTGGTAAAGAGACAGGTAACAAGGATAGTTACTCCGGGTACCATAATCGATCCCAATGCTCTTGATGAGAAGACAAATAATTTTCTTGCATCTGTCTATTTTGATGATTACGGAGCAGGTATCTCCTATGTAGATAATTCAACTGGCGAGATGTTTACGACTGAATTTATAGGTGAAGCAGAGAACAGCTCAAGATTCCTTTTAGATGAACTTGGAAAGATAATGCCTTCCGAAATAGTATGCAACCACGGATTAGTAGACAATAAGAAAATTATGTCTACTATTAAGCTAAAGATCGATCCATATATCAACTTGATCAAGGACCAAGCTGAAAGCGTTGAAAAAAGCCTGGAATCAATTGAAGGATTTTTCGGTGGAGACACTAATATTAAAAACAAGCTCAAAGGGAAGGTATACAGTACGATTTCTGCATCCAGGCTAATTGGATACCTCAGGGAAACTCAGTTCAACAGGCTTGAGCATATTATGGAGCTGCAGTTTTACGAGCCCCAGCAGTACATGCTTATGGATATTAGTACAAGAACTAATCTTGAGATCCATGAGACGTTAAGGTCCAGAGAGAGGAAGGGAGCCTTGATCAGTATCCTTGATAAGACTCAGACTGCCATGGGTGGAAGACTTCTGAAGAAATGGCTTGAACAGCCACTTCTGGACAAGAATCAGATAAACGCCAGACTTGATATGGTAGAGTATTTCGTCGATAAACCGATGATTCTCGATGAGATCAGAGTGATTTTAAAGGAAGTATATGATATTGAAAGACTCAGCAGTAAAATTGCCACAGGGAATTGTAATGCAAGAGATATGGCATCGCTTAGACAGTCTATATCTCAGCTGCCACTTTTGAGAACTATTCTAGAGGGAACAGGTCTAGAGCATTTTCAAAGATTGCAGGCTGAGATGGACCCGCTTGAGGACCTATACAGTATATTATTTGAGACGCTTATAGAGAATCCTCCTCTAGCTGTAAAAGAGGGAGGATTTATAAAGCGGGGCTACAGTAAGGAGCTGGACGAGCTTAGAGACAGCGGACAGAAGGGTAAGGAGTGGCTTGCTCAACTGGAGCAAAGAGAGAAGCAGAGAACTGGCATAAAGACATTGAAGGTCGGATACAACCGCGTAATGGGCTATTATATCGACGTAACCAAGACCAATATCTCTCTCGTTCCAGAGGACTACATCAGAAAACAGACCTTGGCAAATTCCGAGAGATACTATACTGAAGAACTTAAAAAGCTTGAAGACAAGGTAGTTGGAGCAGAGGAACGAGCAGTACAGCTTGAGTATGACCTGTTCCAGGAGCTAAGAGAATATATAAAAAAGCAGCTATCCAGACTTCAAAAGACAGGCAGGCTTCTGGCAGTGTTGGACTGTATTGGAGGTCTTGCCAATGTAGCTCTTACAAATGGATTTTCAAGACCACGGTTAAACAGCAAGGGAACAATAAGCATTAAGGATGGCAGACATCCTGTGGTTGAAGCTTCAATTGAGCACCAGCTATTTGTACCTAACGACACAGAGATGGATAATCGTGACAATATGCTTCATTTAATTACTGGACCTAATATGGCAGGTAAATCAACGTTTATGCGGCAAACTGCAATCATTGTTCTGCTGGCTCAAATAGGATCCTTTGTACCTGCAAGACAAGCAGACATTGGGATAGTCGATAGAATATTTACAAGGATCGGAGCATCTGACAACCTCTCTCAGGGTGAAAGTACCTTTATGGTAGAAATGACAGAGGTTTCTAATATACTAAGATATTCAACCTCAAATAGCCTTCTTATTCTGGATGAAGTTGGAAGGGGTACCAGCACCTATGATGGTTTAAGTATTGCCTGGGCGGTAATTGAGCATATAGCAGAACAAATCAAAGCAAAGACATTGTTTGCAACCCATTACCACGAGCTTACCCAACTCGAATCAAAGGAGAAGGGTATAGTAAATTATACTATCCTTGCTGAGGAAAGAGGTGAGGACGTCGTATTCCTCAGAAAGGTAGTAAGGGGCAGCACCAGCCAAAGCTTTGGCATACAGGTAGCGAGGCTCGCCGGCATAAAGAGGGAGATAATAAGCAGAGCCAATGAGATATTGACTATGATAGAGGGAAGTCACACATTCAATCTTCACAAACCCGTCATGAAGCCAAATCAAAAACAGCTGGATCTTATTGATTATAAAAAGGATTTCTTTATTGACAGGATAAAGAATGTTGCAGTCAATAACTTGACACCTATTGAAGCATTAAATCTACTCAACAGCCTAGTTGAGGATGCTGGGAATCTCAAGGAGTGAATCATATGACCAAGATCAAGGTTCTCGATAACCTAACAATTTCAAAGATTGCTGCTGGTGAGGTGATTGAAAGACCTGCTTCAATAGTAAAGGAGCTTGTAGAGAATTCCCTTGATGCTGGAGCGACCCAGATAATAGTTGAGACTCAGGATGCAGGGAAATCTCTGATAAGAGTCACCGACAACGGGGAGGGAATGGGCAGAGATGATCTTATGATCGCCTTTGAGAGACATACTACCTCCAAGCTTTCAACTGTTGAGGATCTTGAAAGTATATCAACCCTTGGCTTCAGGGGTGAAGCGCTTTCAAGTATAGCGGCGGTATCAAGGATGGAGGTATTGACAAGAACTGATTTTGCCAGCTCAGGTATGCAGGCGAGGGTTGAGAATGGTATAGTGATTGGGATATCAACTGCAGGTACTCCCGTTGGGACTACGATGATAGTAAGAGATCTGTTTGAAAATGTCCCGGTGAGAAGAAGATTTCTTAAGAGTAACAACGCTGAGGATGGACAAATTGGGGATGTAATGGTCAAGCTTGCAATAGGGAATCCCGATACATCGTTTAAGTATATCAAGGATTCAAAGGTTGTTTTCAGTACCTCTGGCAAGGGAGATGCAACAGGAGCTATATTTCAGCTTCTTGGGAGAGACGTTGCAAAGGGACTGGCTCCAATATCATTAAGCGCTGAAGGCTTGACCCTGAATGGATTTGTATCCCACAATAATCTATATCGAGGTAATCGAAACCATCAGTATCTTTTTGTAAATGGAAGATATGTAGTAGATTACAGACTCTCAAGGATCATTGAACAGCAATACAGCTCTATGATACCTATTAACAGGTATCCACTTTACGTTCTTTACCTACAAATGGACCCTTCAGAGCTGGACGTAAATATCCACCCCACGAAGCAGGAGATCCGTTTTTCCTCAGACAGCAGGATATATGATGTAATAGAGACTGGTTTGAAGAGCAGCTTTAGGGAGCTGTTAAAAATACCAGAGGTAAAGCAAGAACAACACAGAGAGAAGGATAAGGAGCTGCCTAAGCTTTGGGAACTGGGAAATTCAGTAGCTAAAGCCGTTAATGACAGTGGTATTGATGATCGCGCTTTGGTCGTCAAGGACTTTACAGCTGTTGAATATGAAGAAGCGATCACCCCCGGAGCTGATAAGAATGCAAATATAAGAGCAAGTAAAGAGCCTGAGGCATTGGAAGTAATTGATATTAAAAGCATCGAGCCAATAGGTGTAGTGTTTGATACCTATATTATTGCTGAGAACAGGCAGGATCAGTCGATGTGGATAATCGACCAGCATGCAGCACACGAAAGGATCCTGTATGAAAAATTCAGGGATGACTTTGAAGGTGAGTCAATAGCTATGCAGCAGATGCTTACTCCTGTAGTAATAGAGCTTACTCCGGGCGATTACAGAAAAGCCCTGGACAATTTGGAAAGCTTCAATCTTATTGGCTTTGAGTCAGAGCCATTTGGGGACAGAAGTATAGTTTTACGAGGAGTCCCTTTGATCTTTGGAAGCCCAAATGGGAAGAGACTTTTTTTAGATATTTTGGATGATTTGGATTATGGTGTAGCTGGTGCATATGAATCAAGATTGGACAAGATCATGAAGTTAGCCTGCACAAATGCAGTAAAAGCTGGTGATAGACTGGACAACAGGGAGATAAACTCCCTACTTAAGCAGCTTAAGGACTGCCAGAATCCTCTGACCTGTCCTCATGGAAGACCAACTATTGTAAAGATGACCAAACGAGAGCTTGAAAAGAAATTCCTAAGGGTAATGTAGGTGAAATTTATGAAGGAAAAGCTGGTTATTCTGACTGGCCCGACAGCAGTAGGGAAAACCTCTGCTTCAATAGCAATAGCAAAAGCGCTTGATGGTGAGATAGTGTCTGCTGATTCGATGCAGATATACAAGTACATGGATATTGGAACTGCTAAGGCAACCTTAGAGGAGATGGAGGGTATACCTCATCATCTAACGGATTTTTTAGAGCCTGACAGTGACTTTTCTGCAGCTATATATAGTGAGATGGCCAAGAGTATAATATCCGATATAAACAGCAGAGGTAAGCTTCCTATTGTAGTTGGCGGTACAGGACTTTATATCAATTCACTGGTGTATGACCTTGAATTTGGCAAGATCGACCCTCAGCCTGATTACAGAGCTGAGCTTGAGGATATCGTCAGGGAGCATGGTGGAGAGCAGCTACTATTAATGCTGAGTGAAGTGGATCCTGTATCTGCTTCAAAGCTTGGGTCGAGGGATATAAAGAGAATAATGAGAGCCCTGGAGGTTTTTAAGGTTACGGGCGAGCCACTTAGTAATCAGGGAGGAAGCTTCAGAAAGGAGACGGAAAGCTACGACCTTTCGATGTACTGCCTCAACATGGACAGGAAAAAGCTTTATGATCGGATAGATTTGAGAGTGGATCAGATGATGGATAGTGGTCTGATAACTGAGGTAAAGTCCCTTATTGAGAGAGGCTACCATAAAAGCCTTCAAGCTATGCAGGGTATAGGATACAAAGAGCTTTGCCAGTACTTGGATGGCGAGTGCACACTCCAGGAAGCAGTTGATAGAATCAAGCAGGGATCAAGAAATTATGCCAAAAGACAATTGACATGGTTTAGAAGAGATAATAGAATTAAATGGGTAGATGTTGACGATTACGAAGATAAAGCTGATTTGCACAGCTTTCTTATAGGGGATATTTTGAAAGTGTTAAATAATAAGGAGGGTCTATAATGAAGCAAGGGCTTAACCTGCAGGACCAATTTCTTAATACTGCAAGGAAGGATGGTATTCTAATAACTGTATTTCTTGTAAATGGCTATCAAATCAAAGGTTACGTCAAGGGATTTGACAGCTATACTATAGTTCTTGATGCTGACGATAAGCAGCAGTTGATTTACAAGCATGCAATATCTACAATAATACCTAACAAAGTTATAAGCTTTGAATACTAGGATTGAGAGTCTCTGCTGACAGAGACTTTTAATTTGCCATTGGAGGAAGTTAAAATAATGAATGAGTTTACCAAAAATTATTTATGTAAACAAATGGGGATATCAGAGACTATCGTAGAATATGTTTCAGTCAGGGAGATAGAGATCCAGGATAGGTTTACAGCCCTTGACTCAATAAGAGAATTCAATCAATATAAGGTAATAGAGGCTATGCAGCATAACAGACTTAGCTCTACTGATTTTTACTGGACCACAGGCTATGGATATGGAGATGTTGGCCGCGAGAAGGTGGAGAGTATATTTGCCCGTGTTTTCAGAGGAGAGAGTGCTCTTGTAAGACCAGCTATCGCATCTGGCACTCATGCTCTGAACCTTACTTTATCAGGGATCCTGAGACCAGGTGACCAGTTGTTGTATGCCACAGGTAAGCCCTATGATACTCTGCTTAAAGTAATTGGAACTAAGGGAAGCATGGGAGGATCCTTAATGGATTATGGGGTAAGCTACAAGGAGGTTCCATTAAAGGACAATCTCATCGATGTTGAAGCTGTACTTGATGCTGTAGAGGATTCTACAAAGATAATTGCATTTCAAAGGTCTACTGGTTACAGTGATAGAAGGGCTTTGACTATATCCGAGCTTGAAGAAGCAATTCTTGCTGTGAAAAATAGATTCCCCGAAAAAATAGTAATGGTGGATAACTGCTATGGAGAGTTTTTAGAGGAAAGGGAGACGATTGAGATAGGCGCAGACATAATTGCAGGCTCGCTTATTAAAAACCCTGGAGGTGGGTTAGCTCTTTCAGGGGGTTATGTGGTAGGAAGAGAGGATATTGTAGATCTTGTTGCCAATAGGCTTACTGCTCCTGGTCTCGGCAAGGACTGTGGTCTTACCTTTGGAACAAGCAGAACCACAATGCAGGGTTTATTTCTTGCACCACACATAACAATGGAGGCCGTTAAGGGTGCATTGCTAATGGGTGCAGTTTATAAAAGTCTTGGCTTTAAGATCGTTCCAGAGCTTGATGACAAAAGAAGTGATATTATACAGGGAATTGAACTAAAAACAGAGGAGAGGGTCAGTGAATTCTGTAAGGGAATACAGTCTGCATCGACAGTGGACTCCTATGTTGTGCCAGAGGCTTGGGATATGCCAGGGTATGCTGACAGGATAATTATGGCAGCTGGGGGATTCATAGAGGGTTCGTCTATTGAGTTAAGTGCGGACGGACCTATGAGAGAGCCTTATTATGCTTATTTTCAGGGTGGATTGACTTATGATCATTGTAAGCTTGGTATATTAAGATCTCTTAACAATCTTTATACTAAAGGATTAATATCTTTGAACCAAGATTAATTTTGTTCATAATAATTGTTAAGAAAACGAAAGGTCTGAAGGAGCACAAGCTCTATCAGACCTTTTTTATTCCTACAAATATC
>CAZHLQ010000043.1:0-4206 GCA_964533235.1 uncultured Gudongella sp.
CTCAATGGATCACCGGGTAATAATATGGTTTCAGCAATATCTCCTCTAACTGCACTGTTGTGTGGTGTTGTCATCTTATCACTCCTTTTATTTTTTAATACCTTAGGCTGGTTTCCTCACCCTCTGAATCCCCCAGCTCCTTCATCCTATTCTTAAGATATCTGATATCCTCAGATACGTCGTGCCTCAGTTTACCATCCTGCTTTACAAATATTCCCTTAGACATTACTGCCTCAATATTTTCTGACGTCCCGCTGAAAATAATTGCTGCAAGTGGATCAGATGCCACTGCTGTTGAGGGTTTGTCCAGGTCCCAAATTATTAGGTCTGCGCTGTAACCCTCCTTGATCTCTCCGGTTCTAAATTCCAGGGCACTGTGGCCATTCATCAGGTATCTCCATATCTCCTTCAATGGGAAGGTCGTGCTGTCCTTCATAAGATATTTCCCCATAAGCGCAAGAAGCCTTGCCTGCTCCAGAGGATCAAGAGTATTGCTGCTTGCAGCGCCATCTGTGCCTATCCCTATCCTTAACCTGTCCTTCAGGAACGGTACGTTTCCAAAGCCCATATTGAGCTTATAATAGGTCTTTGGACTAATTGCAAAGGTAGTATTTTCGTTGAGGAAAAGCAGATCACCCTCCTCTACGTACAACCCGTGGGCTATGATGGTCCTTCCTAGAAGAATTCCTGCTTTGCTTAAAAACTCAAAAGGGGTCTTTCCTGTCTCGATCCTGGACCTTATGACCTGATCCTTTGTTTCTGCTGCATGTATATGGACTTTGAATCCTCGTTTGACCTGTACTTCAGCAAGGGATCTAAGGTCCTCCATCGTGCAGGTATATGGCGAATGGGGTCCAAGACTTACCACTATCCTCTCTTCATCCCTGAAGGCATCTGAAAGCTCGATGGTCTTTCTCAGCCCCTCCTGGAAGCTCCCATCTAGGGAGAACAAGGTAGGAGCTATATCAAGATTCATATCCATCTCAAGGGCTGCCCTGACGATCTCCTCTGCGAACATGTAGTGGTCCGCAAATACGGTGACTCCATTGTTTTGCATTTCTGCAATTGCAAGTCTTGAGCCATGGTATGCATCGGTTGGTACCAGCCTGTTTTCATATGGCCATATAAGCTCATTGAACCAACGGTCGATCGTCACGTCCTCTGCAAAACCTTTGAAAATATTCATTGGTGAATGGGTATGGAGATTTGCAAATGATGGGGATATATACTTACCTGTGCAGTCTATCCGGATATCTCCCGACAAAAGATCGGGATCTATGGCTTTGATAATTCCATTCTCCACAACGATTGCCCGAGCTTTAAATATCGTTCCATCGCTGTGGATCAGTCCGGGGTTCTTCAATACAACTCTACTCATCAGCAACTCATCCTTTCAACTAGCTCCGGAAGCAGTACTACAGCTCCATCTGACGCTCCTGTTTCGATCACTTCCAGAAGTAGCTTTACAGCACTTTCTCCAAGTTTATATATTGGTTGTCTTATTGTCGTCAAAGGTGGATCGACATATTGGGAAAGAGCGATGTCGTCAAAGCCTATCACAGCAACATCCTCCGGGATCCTCTTACCAAGCTCCTTCAAGGCCTTAACAGCCCCTATGGCAATGAGATCGTTACCGCAAAATACCCCGTCAAACTCGATTCTTTTTGACAACTCCATGATACCTTGATACCCTGTTTCAACAATAAAATAACCAGTATGGAGCCCAGCCTTTTCAAAGATGATACCGTTCTCTTCAAGTGATTCAAGAAATCCTTTATACCTTTCGGCTGCGGGTTTATTTTCAAGCTTGGCAGTTATATGAGCAATGCCTTTACAGCCGACGTCCATAAGCTTTTCCGCTGCAAGCCTTCCTCCTGTAACATTGTCGACTGTTATCCTTCCCACGCTTTTAGTTGTATTGACGTCTCTGTCCACCAGGACGACAGGGGTTGAGACCTTGTCGAGCTGATCGCCCAGATTGCTGTGAGAAGCTGTTATTATGAGACCGTCCACCTTCTTTTCCTGAAGTATCTTGAGATACATTCGTTCCTTGTTCTCCTTATTGTCGGTATTGCACAGGATCAGGGAATATCCACGTTTAGAAGCTGCATCCTCTATCCCCTTTGCCACCTCTGAGAAAAAAAGATTAGTTACGTCAGGGACCATGAGCCCAATAGTCTTTGTATTCTTTATCCTCAGGCTCTTTGCGACCCCATTGGGAATATAACCTTCTTTTTCAACTATTTTCAGTATTCGTCTTCTGGTCTCGCTGCTTATATTTTGGTCCTTGCCATTAATGACCTTAGATACTGTAGCGCTTGATACGCCTGCCAGGTCTGCAATTTCTCTTATGGTGGTCATGACTTCATCCCCCATTGATTGTTTTTTATATATTACCCCCAGCCATAAATAGGTAAACGATTACCTGATTAATATCATACTCCTTTAATGCGTTTAAGTGAACCCCCTTGCTGATTTTGTGAAAGATATGTTTTAAATAACGTTAGAAAGCCATTTTATGGGTATATGTTTACTAACAACAAACATATGCTTTCGAAGTATTTATAGTTTGGGAGGTGCAAATTATGAAAATCTTGGTTCCAGTTGACGGGTCAGATTATTCGATGAAGGCTCTCCAAAGAGCAAAGGAGCTGGGTGAGTTTTACAAGGCAGAGCTTACACTTCTTACAGTAATTGACAGCGGTCGCTTTGTAAGTGTGGATTTCAAGCAGGATATGATCAATGCAAGTATTGAAGCGGGGCAAGAGCTTCTTCACAAGGCAGCTATATCGCTTGAAGGTTACCCACATGGCGTTAAGACAACCTACAGGATGGGCGATATAGCAAATGAGATCATTGCTATGGCAGAGGACAACAAGTTTGACCTGGTGGTAATGGGAAGCAGGGGTCTGGGAGTGTTTACAAGAGCACTTTTGGGCGGTGTATCACACAAGGTCGTTACACATGTAAATACATCGGTTTTCGTAGTTAAATAGGTTTATAACAACAGCCACAAGCCCCTGAGAAATCAGGGGTTTGCGGCTGTAATGATACATTTATTTGATTATTTTCGGAGTAATAGGAGGCTGGTCATTTTGAGGACATTTCCTGGCCAAGCGGCCGCGAGCGGTCCGAAAAGATGATCCAGCCTCCATTTAGCTTCTAAATTTCTAGTTTATTCTCTTCCATAAATTGAGCATTTGTTCCTTTTATCTCGAAGAATTCCTTTGCTGCCCTCTTTCCTATACCCTCAGGATACTGAGCTATCTCATCCATTATTTCCTTCTGGTTCACGTTGACCAGTATTCCATCCTTGTATATCACCTTACCGTCGACAACAGACAAAGCAACCTCATCTCCCCTTGCGCTGTAAACGAGGTTAGGTACTATGTTTCTCATCGGGTAAGTGTAAACCGGGTACATTGAAGGCTTGCTTAGATCGATTGCGATAAAGTCTGCTCTCTTTCCTACCTCAAGCGAGCCTACCTCATCTCCGAGTCCAACTGCTTTTGCACCCTCTATCGTAGCCATCCTAAGTGCCTTCCACGCTGGCATTACCTCAGGATTTGTGTATTTTATCTTGTTGAAAAGTGCAACAAGCTTCATTTCATTGATTATATTGTGGCAGTTATTCCCAGGAGCCTGGTCAGAGCCTAGAGCAACATTTCCACCAGCAGCCTGGAAAGCCATCGACGGTGGAACTACACCATCGATTATTCCTATGGATCCAGGGCAAAGTATCATCGATGCGCCGCTTTTTGCTACTACCTCAGCTTCATCATCTCTCGCATCGGTCAGGTGAACTGCTATCAGGGTCTCATCCAGGTAACCGATCTCCTGAAGCCACTCTATCGGTCTTTTACCATATCTCTTAACCAGCTGATAGGTCTCTCTGTCTCCCTGCTGGGTGTGAAGGTGTACTTTTGTATTCCTCTCCTTCGCAAGCTTCTGGATCTTAAGGAGCAGGTCCTTGCTTACAAAGTCAGGTCCCTGTGGTCCAAATAACACCTTGAACCTTCCGTCCCTCTTATTATGCCATTTATCGTAAAGCTCAAGATTTTCTTCAAGACTCCTTCTTCCTAGGTCCTCGTCATATTCATAAAGCTCACCAGGTAGGTATACCCTTCTAATTGCTTCTCGGACAGTGAAGGTTATATTGCCTCTTGCGCCTATTTGGTCGATAAACGTACACACGTCGTCCATGTT
>CAZHLQ010000044.1:0-6021 GCA_964533235.1 uncultured Gudongella sp.
TCCTTGGCTCATTCGTATTCCACCTCTTTACTTGATATAATTTTAGCAATTTATGCTAATTTTTTACACACAAATCACTGCTACGAACATTATAGCATTAATTAGTTTGAATGTATACTAATATGGGTATCTTAATTGTCCTGATTTGGGAAAAATATAGTAAGAAATTCTGAATGGTGCGAGTGATGGGACTTGAACCCATACGCCAATACTGGCACATGCCCCTCAAACATGCCTGTCTGCCTATTCCAGCACACTCGCTTAATATTTGCAGGCTGACTGAGCAGCCCGCAGAGGATTATCACTTGTTTATTATAATACTTTTAGTATGCAATTTCAACTTCAATCTGTTGAAAATGTTAGAAAACATTTCTCAAGTCCATTGTAAAGATTATAGTAGTTTGGATCTAGCGGCCCAGTAATTTGGCTGTCAACCATCAGTGCTCTGTTGCGGAAAAACAGACTTCCAAAGGGTACTTCCTCAGCAAAAGCACTTTGAAGTTTTGAAAAACTGTCGAATTTTTCCGTATCATCCCATGAATAATATGCTTTGTCCAGATAGCTTTGAAAACCAGTAGCAGGGTCTCCATCATCAAACTCAACCCAACCAATATTGCTCAGCAAAGTAGAGTACTCAGGTACGGCTGAAACACTATAGCCTACCAAGGCTAAGTTATATTCTCCGTCCTGCAATCTTCTAAGGAAGGCTTGCTGCATCGACTCATCCTTTATAGGGACCGGATTAACTATGTCAATACCTATACCCGCCTCTTCCAGATTCTCCCTGATCCTCTCAGCAATTTTTACTCTTGTCTTGTTATCAGGATTAACCAGAAGTTCAAGTCTGATATCCTCCTGGCTGACCAAATCACTGATCAATCCTGTTTCGATGTTAGTAACAAATCTTTCTGATTCATTAAGCTCCTCATACATCCTGTCAATGTTGTACCCTAATTGAGCTGTCGATGGATCGAAAAGATAAGACTGGGGATGGATCGGAGTATCAGTTTGCGTACCATGCTGAAGCAATACTTTATTTATGATATCTTGACGATCGATACTAAAAATTATTGCCCTCTTAAGGTGCTTAGCTTCCTCAGTATTGAATGGCTCTGATTTATTATTGAAAACCAAGAGTTCTATTTCGTCAGACACATACTCCAGAAATCGAATCCTTGATATATGCTCATACTTATCCCAATCTGACCCTATGCTTCTTGCCAAGCTTAGCTTACCAGTCTCGAAGGCTGTCATAATAAGCTCTTCATCTTCAAATATCTTACCTGTTACTCTTGAAATTTGGGGCTCTCCACCCCAGTAATCTATATTGGAATTTAGAATCACTTCCTTATATTTTATATACTCCTTGTATCTGAATGGCCCAGTTCCTATTGGCTCATAGCCCTCCCGGAGCAATACTGAATTCCCGGTTGAGGAGGGTACTATCGGAAATGTAAGAAGATCCTTCCAATTAGATATTGGCTCCTTGAATACAACCTCTATACTGCTGTCTGATAGTTTTCTAAGCTTTATGAAGTTGAAATCTACCGGTCCTTTAATTGAATTTTCAAGTATTTTATATAGGTATCCCTCTGTATTAGCTGAAATCAAGGCATTAAATGTGTGGATCACATCGTCAGCTCCAAAGCTGTCTCCATTATGCCATTTTACACCTTCCCTCAAATAAATCTCCACTCTCTTGCCATCATCACTCATCATATATGTCGTTGCCAACCTTGGTACTGGTTGTATGGCGCTGTCATATTCAAATAGTCCTTCAAAAATAAGCTTGCTGAAGTGATAGTAATCTACATTATCTACAAGAAGAGGATTTAAATCGTTAAATCCTGTTAAAGGCACTCCAATTTCACCATTCTCCACGATGATATATTCTACCTTCGTTTCGTCAGGTTGATTTGACGGTTCCAAGATCTCTATCCCGCAACCAGTCAGAAGGATGAGAATACTTGACAATATTCCGACCACGCTATACTTAATACCTATTCTTTTCATCTTTACCATCCTTGCTGTCCATGTCTTTGCATTCTGAATAATACATGCTCTTAATTCTGATATCCATTTGATCCAGTAAAACTCCAAGTTGCTTATTCAAATGTTCCTTTGATCCCATGTTATCGATAACAACATCCGACAATTGGCGTTTTTGCTCAATATCCATTTGAGAGTTGATCCTCCTGCGGGCATCTGAATCACTCAGTCGATTTCTCTTTATCAGTCTGTTGAATTGGGTTTCCCTATTGACATATACAAGCCAAATCTCATTGAACTCGACACCCTCTTCTTCCATCTTTCCCTTGACCTCAAATAGAAGTGGAATATCAATAAATACAACTAATTCACTCTTTAATAATTCCAACCTTCTCAGTATTTCATTTGATATCAATGGATGTAGCATTGAATCCAACTTTTCTCTAAGAGTTGAATCTGAGAAAATGATATCTCCCAGCTTTTTTCTGTCAATTTCTCCTGATTCATCGATAACCATAGGAAATTCTCCAGATACAAGAAGACTACCTGGTTTCCCAGGCTCAAGAATATATCTAGCTATTTCATCAGCATCAATAACCTGGAATCCATAGTCTCTGATCATTGCTGCAGCAGTCGATTTCCCTGTTGCAATACCTCCTGTCAAGCCGACAACAAAAGGCTTATTTCGTATCATACCAGCTGTCTCCTTCCATGACATCTACTTTAAGCGGTACATTTAAATAGATAGCTGTTTCCATAATTTCCTTCATCATCTTTTTAACATGATCAATTTCCTCTACAGCAGCTTCTATGATAAGCTCATCGTGTATTGTAAGAATAAGCCTTGACCTCAGGCCTTCAGATTTAAGTCTGTTATATACCTTTACCATAGCAAGCTTTATAATGTCTGCAGCACTGCCCTGGATAGGCATGTTCATTGCAACTCTTTCACCAAAGGACCTTATGTTGAAATTGCTTGATTCAAGCTCCGGGATATATCTTCTTCTATTTAACAATGTTTCTACATAACCTTTATCCTTACCGCTTCCAATAGATTTATCCATGTATTCTTTTACACCCTTGTAGTTATCAAAATAGTTATCTATATAAGTTCTGGCTTCTTTACGCGTCGTTCCTAAATCTCTTGATAAGCTGAAATCGGATATACCATAAATTATACTGAAATTGACGGTTTTTGCCTTATACCTTAACTCAGAAGTTACCTCTTCCAAGGGGACCTTGAATACCTCTGCTGCTGTCTTTGAGTGTATGTCCTCTTCATTCAAGAAGGCTTCCTTCATCTTGGGATCATCTGAAATGTGGGCAAGAAGTCTAAGCTCTATCTGAGAATAGTCACCATCTAAAAGTCTATACCCCGGCTTCTCTGCCACAAATGCTTTTCTTATACGTCTGCCATCCTCAGTTCTGATAGGAATATTCTGTAGATTTGGTTCTGTGCTGGATATCCGACCTGTTGACGTTACAGTCTGGTTGAACTTTGAATGTATTCTGCCAGTCTTTGTGTTAATCATGGGCTGAAGACCATCGATATAGGTGCTCTTAAGCTTCACTATCTGTCTGAATCTAAGTATCTTGGGAATTATTAAGTGTTCCTTCTCAAGCGTCTCCAATACCTCAACATCCGTTGAATACCCGGTTTTCGTTTTCTTTATAACTGGTAGTTTTAGTTCATCAAATAGTATCTCTCCTAATTGCTTTGGGGAATTAATATTGAAACTCCTGCCAGCTAATGAATATATATTTTCTTCAAGCTCCAGAATCTCTTTTTCATATTCCTTTCCCAGCTCTACAAGGTGGCCCTTGTCAACTGCTACCCCTATGTTTTCCATACTTGCAAGAACTGTTACCAACGGCATTTCAACTTCTGCAAAAAGCTGCACCATATTTCTCTCTGTGATGATTTCCTTCATAGGTCCTTCAAGCTTCTCAATGGTATCCAAAATAAATCCCAGGTAGCTCTTTAATTCATCCTGTGGTAAATCCCCCAAGGATGACTTAGTCTTTTTCAACTTCTCATAAATATCTGGTCCATGGACCCCAAAGTATTCGTCGCTTAATTTGTTAATTGACAGATTGCTCTGACTGGGATTGATAATATATTCAGCTATAGATGCATCAAACTCCATACCCTCAGGTTCCCACCCCAGCGAAAGCATATAGCAAATATCAGCCTTAACATCCCAGCTTATTTTTTTTATTTCAGAGTCCTCAAAAACTTCCTTCAATTCTTCAAATCTTTCTTTCCCTTTTTCATCGTTAAAATCTATTGCCCATGAACCTGACCCTGGAATAAATAACCCAATAATCGATGGATCTCCCTTAAGATAATCCCCATTAAACAATATCTTGAAAGTTATTCTTCCAGTTCTCTTAGCCATTGATACTATCTCTTTCAACTGAACAACACTTGATAATTCCAGAGGAATTGTAAATTTGAGATCCTCGTTGATTTTATTTATTTCAGGAAGCTTGGAAAGAAGACTCTTAAGCTCAAGTTCTTCATATTTCTTCCTTAGAACATCGTTGTTTCCACCATCAAGCTGTAGTTCATCAACACCAAACTCCAAGGGTACATCGACTATTATCTCACCAAGTCTTTTACTTAAGAAAGCTAACTCTTTGTTGTCCAATAGTTTGGTTCTCAGTTTTTCTCCGCTAACATCTTCGATCGAATCATATATATTCTCCAGGGTTCCAAATTCTTTCAATAGCTTTAGCGCTGTCTTTTCACCGATTCCAGGTACTCCGGGTATATTGTCAGATTTATCTCCCATTAAGCCCTTCATATCAATAAATGTCTTTGGAGCAATTCCATATTCCTCAATTATCCTGTCCTTATCATATATATCCATTTCAGAGATACCTCTTTTGGTGATCAGGACCTTTGAATTATCTGTGGCAAGCTGTAGATAATCCCTATCTCCAGTTACAAGTATGACCTCCATGCCTTGTTCCTCACCCATCCTCGCAAGGGTACCAGCTATGTCGTCAGCTTCATAGTCCTCCATGTCATGGATCTTAATCCCCATTGCCTGAATTATCTCCTTTATAAGTGGAAATTGCTGAGAAAGCTCACTCGGAGTCTTATCCCTGGTTCCTTTGTATTCCGAATACTCATTGTGTCTAAATGTCTTAGCACTCCTGTCGAATGCTACGCATATATGAGTGGGAGCATACTCTTCCCTTACTTTGTTGAGCATGTTTATAAATCCTAGAACCGCATTTGTATATATCCCACTTTTTGTGCTGAGTGGTGGCATTGCATAAAAGGCTCTATATACAAGTGAGCTGCCATCTATTATCATTAGTTTTTTTTCATCCATTGTACCGCCTCCTCATACAAATAGTATACATTATTGACTTGGTTTGGTAAACCTGCGAGATAGACCGAAATATCTGTTGATTTTTAGTACTCTATGTGCTATTATAAATTTCGTAGTCACTTGCCGAAGTGATGGAATTGGCAGACGTACTGGACTCAAAATCCAGCGGTGGCAACACCGTGCGGGTTCGACTCCCGCCTTCGGCACCAAGATAGCCCTCAATGCGTTGAAATAGCGTGCTGTAGGGCATTAATTTTGCCTAAAGTGTGCAACGAGTGTGCAACGAAAAAGACCTAGATCAGTAGGTCTTTCTTCATTATCTACTATTATATATCTGTTATTGTTACCTGCTGGATACTCAATCGATATTACTTATAATTATTAGTTATTCCTTTACCACTCTGATCAAGCCCTAAACCCAATTTCAAGCCATACTTTACTATGCCTAACTTGTTTCAGGGGCCTTGTAGGGCATTTTGATGCGAGGTTAAAATGCCTATTTTTACACGTTTTTGTGTTAATGTATTTTGTACTACGAGAAATAAATAAACCCCAAGATTTCCCCAGGGTTACATTTTATGCTATTTATATATATTGAGGAGTATCTCATCAATTTTATAATCTATATTCTGAATATACTTTGTCAACTCTGTCTCTAAATCTCTCAAACCCTCAAAATCATGTATCT
>CAZHLQ010000045.1:0-1941 GCA_964533235.1 uncultured Gudongella sp.
AGTAAACGCAGGAGGCCAATGCGTAACAATCCTTCCCGGAGGAGTATTCTTCGACTCAGCCACCTCATTTGGAATCATAAGAGGAGGCCATGTAGACATGACAGTCCTTGGAGCCCTCCAGGTAGATGAGAAAGGAAACCTAGCCAACTGGATGATCCCAGGCAAAATGGTCCCAGGAATGGGAGGAGCAATGGACCTTGTAACAGGAGCAAAGAAAGTAACCATAGCGATGGAGCATACAGCAAAGGGAGCCCACAAGATACTCAAACAATGTACCCTTCCCCTAACGGCAGCGCATCAGGTAGACTATATAGTTACAGAGATGGGCTTTATGGAAGTGACAAAGGAAGGCATAGTCCTGAGAGAGATCAATCCAGAGTTCACGGTAGAAGAGGTACAGGCAGCCACAGAGGCGACCCTTATCATCCCCGAGGACATGGTGCAAATGGAAGTGTAATATAGAATCAGAGAAGCATCCACGACATATAAACCGTGGATGCTTTTTTGTTAATGCAAAAACAATCCATCAATGATATAATAATTAAGTTAGAACTATATTGACAGATACTTGAAAACGACTTATACGGCTGAGAGCCTTTATAGAATGCATATGATTTAGGGGGAGATATTTTGGATAGGATCATGGTTGAGAAGAGCCCTCCATTAAGAGGAAATGTGAAGATAAGCGGTGCAAAAAACGCTGCACTTCCCATACTTGCCGCATCACTTTTAGGAACAGAGGACATCATTCTTGAGGACGTACCAAAGCTCAAGGATGTTGAGATAATGTGCGAGGTATTGACCTCACTAGGTAGCAAGGTAGATTATTTAAGTGAGGGAGTAATAAGGATAAATTCAGCTGGTATCAATAACTATGAAACCAGCTATGAGCTTATGAGCAAAATGAGAGCCTCCTTCCTTGTAATGGGTCCGCTTTTAACGAGGATGGGCAAGACGAAGAACTCCATGCCGGGAGGCTGCGCTATTGGCACAAGGCCAATAGATCTTCATCTCAAAGGCTTTAAGGCTCTTGGAGCAACTATCGACATAGACCACGGAAATATTGGAGCATATTCAGAAAAACTGATCGGCGACAAGATATACCTGGACTTTCCTTCGGTAGGTGCAACAGAAAACATCATGATGGCAGCTACTATGGCTGAGGGCGAGACAATAATAGACAATGCAGCAATGGAGCCTGAAATCGTAGATCTTTCTAACTTCCTGAATAAGCTTGGAGCAGACATAAAGGGAGCAGGAACCTCCACAATAAGAATAAAGGGAGTCAAAAAGCTTGGTGGAGCGAGACACTCAATCATCCCCGACAGGATAGAGGCAGGTACATTTATGGTCGCTGCTGCTATAACAGGTGGTGACGTAGTGATAGAAAACGTTATTAACAGCCACGTTAAGCCGATAATCGCGAAGCTTAAGGAGGCTGGCTGCAAGGTAGAGGAAGGCATTGACAGCATTAGAGTCATTGGTACTAACGACCTAAAGGCAATCGACATAAAAACGCTGCCCTATCCAGGATTCCCTACCGATATGCAAGCGCAATTCATGGCTCTTATGACCATATTAAAGGGAACCAGCGTAGTTATTGAGACTGTGTTTGAGAATAGGTTCATGCATGTTGATGAGCTTAAAAAAATGGGTGCAGATATCAAGATAGAGGATAGATCAGCCATAATAAATGGAATAAAGCAGCTTAAGGGTGCAGTAGTTAAGGCTTCTGATCTTAGAGCTGGTGCGGCTCTCGTGCTTGCAGGGCTCATAGCTGAAGGAGTTACTGAAATAGAAAATGTTTATCATATAGACAGAGGCTATGACGGTATAGAAGCAAAATTCACGGGACTTGGAGCTGTCATTTATAGAAAGAATGCTTAAAAACTAGATAGAATAAGCATTTTATGAAGATTTGGTCTTGATAATAACAAAAAG
>CAZHLQ010000046.1:0-1655 GCA_964533235.1 uncultured Gudongella sp.
CTGTAGGCCCCCGCTCCGGCAAAGCCCGTGGTTATATTGCAGGGCTTGCAGTGGACGCAGACCCCTGTCTTGCGCTTAGGGCAGATGCGCTTTTCGATGATCCGTCCTTTTTCAATGAGAAGGACGGACTTTTCCGGAGCAAGCTTCTTGTATTCCAAAGCGGTGAAAATCCCCGCCGGGCCGGCTCCCACGATAATCAGATCATATTTATTGTTGTTTTCCATCAGGCATCCTCCTCCAGGAAGGTCACTCTTCCATCTTTAATGGATGTGATGCGCACCAGGCTGCATACATCCAACCCTGCTTCCTCTGCCCGTTTCCGGCCAGGCTGGAAGCTTTTTTCAATCACGATTCCCGCACCGGCAACCGTGGCTCCGCTTTTCCCCACAATATCCGCCAGTCCCAGCAGGGCGCTGCCGTTGGCCAGGAAATCGTCAATCAGAAGGATCCGGTCCTGAGGCCCCAGGAACTTTCCGGCCACGCTGACCAGGTAGGTCAGGCCCTTTGTATAGCTCCGGACAGGTGAGGTGAGGATCTCCCCATCCATATTCTTCGAGTTGCTCTTCTTGGCGAAGAGGAGGGGCACTTTCAGGGCTCTGGCCACAAAGGCTGCAATAGCAATGCCGGAAGCCTCGATAGTGAGGACTTTCGTTACCCCCGCATCCTTAAAGCGCTTGTAGAATTCCTCCCCGATCTCTTCCATCAGCCCTACATCGATCTGATGATTCAGGAAGGTATCCACTTTGAGGATTCCGTCCCCGGCCACCCGGCCATCCTTCAGTATGCGTTCTTTCAGCTTTTCCATTCTTTTCTCCTTGCAATCCTGCCATCTTCCCGTTTCGGCGGTCACACCCGGGAAAAGAAAAAAACCACCCGGAGGTGGTTTTGTTTCCCTTTTCTAATTTTATCTGTTTTACAAAGGATTTGCAACATTTTTTTATACGGTTTTCTTCTGGACCTTACGCCTTCTTCAGGAGTTCTGTCACAAGCTCATTGGCCCTGGCGATGACCTTCTCTTCATCCACTGTGGTCAGGCGGCCTTTGCGGACTACCACCTTCCCGTTGATCACCGTATAATCCACCGGCCTGTGCAGGCCTACAGTTGCCAGCAGGGATTTGGGGTCCTGGCTGGTTCCCACAAGGGCCAGCTCGCGGCTGTCTACCATGAAGAGGTCCGCTGCCTTCCCCACTTCCAGGCTTCCGATGTCATTGCGGCCCAGGATCCGGGCGCTGCCCCGGGTGGCCAGCTTCAGGATTTCGTATCCAGAAGGAGCCTTGTTGCTGGAGCCCAGGCGGTGGAGGAGATAGCCTATCCGGATCTCTTCCAGAAGATTGGAGCCGTCATTGCTGGCGCTGCCATCCACAGCCAGCCCTACAGGAACCCCCAGTTTCAGCATATCCGGAATCCGGGCGATGCCGGAGGAGAGCTTCATATTAGATACAGGGCAATGAGCCACCCCGGTGCCTGTATCCGCCAGGAGCTGCAGTTCCTGGTCATTGAAATGGATCCCATGGGCGAACCAGACATCCGGGCCGACCCAGCCCAGGCTCTCCATATAGGCCAGGGGACGCATCCCTACTCTGGAAAGGGTGTAGGCCTCTTCATCCAGGGTCTCTCCCAGATGGGTGTGCAGACGGACGCCCTTGGCCCGGGC
>CAZHLQ010000047.1:0-3093 GCA_964533235.1 uncultured Gudongella sp.
CTTTTTTTGTATATCTCAATATCTCTCTCACCCTTAATTATTGCGATGGTAGCCATTATTACCACTCCTATGGTTGAGGTCTTGATACCTCCGGCAGTCGATCCAGATGAACCTCCGATGAACATCAGAATTATTGTAAAGAACGCTGTAGCTTGAAGCATTGCTCCTACGTCAATAGAATTGAAGCCTGCAGTTCTTGGAACCACAGCAGCAAAAAATGACGCTCTTAGCTTGTCCGCAACAGAAAGGTCTTTTAAAGTTCCTGGATTATTCCATTCTAGAATCAAGATAAGCGCTGTACCGGCTGTTATAAGTATTGATGATATTATCAAAACAAGCTTTGTATGCAATGAAAGTCTTTCCCATGATCTATTTCTGAATAAGTCAATTATAACAGAAAACCCAAGACCCCCTATTATAACAAGCAAGCTTATTACAACAATAACAATGGTCGAGCTGTTGAAGTCGACAAGGCTATTTCCGGTAATATCAAAGCCTGCATTGCAGAATGCAGAGACCGAATGGAAGAATGATTGCCAAATACCCATTTTCAAACCATATTTTGGAATAAAAACTATTGACAATAAGCCTGCTCCAAGGATTTCGATAAAAAGCGTCATCCCTATTACATACTTCACCAGCTTAACAAGTCCTGACAAAGACTCCTGATTGAGCTGTTCCTTAATTACAAGTCTTTCTTTAAGAGAAATCTTCTTCCCTGATACAAGTGCGAAGATGGTTGCCATGGTCATTATTCCAAGGCCTCCTATCTGTATCAGTAAAAGTATAATTGCCTGACCAAATTCCGTCCAATGCTCTGCTGTATTAACAACTACCAGACCAGTGACACAAACGGCTGATGCTGATGTGAACAAAGCATCGATAAAGCCAATGCTTTCTCCTGAATTAGAAGCCATGGGCAGGTTTAATAGCATAGCACCAATTAATATAGTAGTCATAAATCCCAACGCAAGTATTCTGGGTGGATTCATCTCTAACCCATGAAGTTTGTTCCTTATAAAAGACATAGCCAGCCTCCGATTACTCCTATAATGCAAAAAAAGTTCCTAAATGGAACTTTTGCATGCTTAATTACCCTTTGCTATTTCTACGAGCTTCGCGAAGCCCTCTGAGTCATGGATAGCCATTTCTGAAAGCATTTTTCTATTGACTTCGATGTTCGCCTTCTTAAGACCATTTATGAACTTGCTGTAGCTCATTCCGTTAAGTCTAGCTGCTGCATTTATTCTGGCGATCCAAAGCTTTCTGAAGTCTCTCTTTCTTAGCTTTCTTCCAATATATGCATAGTTAAGTGATTTCATAACAGCTTGATTTGCTGGTCTGAATAGCTTGCTCTTAGCTCCGAAGTATCCCTTAGCTTGCTTTAGAATTTTTTTATGTTTTTTCTTTGCATTAATTGCTCTTTTTACTCTTGCCATTTTACAATCCTCCTATATATCAATCTGGAAACTATGGTAGCATTGAATCGATTCTCTTTTGATCGCCCTTGCTTACCAATGCTCCCTTTCTGAGATTCCTTACTCTCTTAGCTGATTTCTTGCCAGTTTTATGGCTCTTGTATGCCTTAAATCTCTTCAAAAGACCTGTTGCTGTTCTTTTGAACCTTTTGGCGGAGCCTCTGTGTGTTTTCATTTTTGCCATTGTCTATATCCTCCTAACCTTATTCTGGTTTCGGCATCAAAAACATAGTCATGTTTCTGCCTTCCAATTTTGCTTCCTTCTCAATTTTACCTGCATCGCCAATCAGCTTTGCAAATTCGTCCAAAACTTCTTTGCCCATCTCAGTGTGACCCATCTCTCTTCCTCGAAACCTGACAGAAACCTTAACCTTGTCTCCATCCTGAAGAAACTCGATAGCTCTGTTAGCCTTAACATTCAAGTCATGGGATTCGATATTGGGAGTCAATCTTATCTCTTTGATGTTTATGATCTTCTGGTTCTTTCTGGCTTCCTTTTCCTTTTTTGCCATTTCATACTTATATTTCCCGTAATCCATAATTCTACATACAGGTGGCTTTGCCGTCGGTGCTACGTTTACAAGGTCAAGCCTTCTCTCAGTAGCTACCTCCATGGCTCTTTTAAAAGGAACCACGCCCAATTGACTTCCATCCACGTCAATGAGTCTAACCTCTTTTTCCCTTATCTCTTCATTGATTTGAAGTTCTTTAATAATCCTACACCTCCCAAGTTTCACAAATAAAAAAGCGGACATAGAAATGTCCGCAAATCGACCACAATAAACTAAGGGCACATTGTGCCTGTGGAAATAGTAACCCTATGAGCCGCAGCTATAAGGTGAGAAGCGGAAACCTCTACTTTGTTAAATATTCAATTCCTTGTACATTATATGTCACTACCATCTGTTTGTCAAATAAATTATTGAGATGCCAGTTGATAAATAGCCTTCGAGTAGATCTCGACGAGGTCAACAAGATGATCTATAGAAATAAATTCATCCTTCTGATGAGCGACATCCTCCTGTCCTGGAAACATTGGACCGAAAGCAACTGCGTTCTTTGTTGCTCTAGCATAGGTCCCTCCGCCAATTGTAATTGGTTTTGTTTCAAAATCTCCAGTATGCTCCTGATAAACCTTCATCAAGGTCTCTACCAGGAAGTTATCTTGAGGTACATAAAGAGGTTTTGAGTCTGACTTACCTTCTACCAACTGGATCGGTGTTTCTTTTAGGTTCTCTCTGATCCCAGCATATACTTCTTCAGCTGATGATTTTATGGGATATCTGACGTTGATGGTAAGAATTATCTCACTATCTTTTAGCTCCACCATACCGATATTGAAATTCAATTTTCCAGAAATATCATCCTCAAATCCACATCCGATAGCTTCGCCATGATGCTTATTTGCAAGTCTTTCATTATATAAACGAATAAAGCTGCACATAGAGCAACCACCACTATAGACTGTCCCCAGCAAATCCATAAGATAAGTTATAGCATTTTCTCCTTTTTCAGGAGTACTCCCATGGGCAGACACTCCCTTCGAGCTTACGATAAAGTCTTCTCCTTCCTCCAAAATGGTAATAGGAAGATTCTTTTCATTCACATACCTTTC
>CAZHLQ010000048.1:0-1752 GCA_964533235.1 uncultured Gudongella sp.
TAACTCCTTTTTCTAGTATCTCCTTAGGAAGAGACATTGCAGCATTTAGTGCACCTCTTACCTTAAATGAACTGGTTCTTTGAAACGATTCCAGTTTGGCATAAACCATACATCCAAGGTATTCATCTAGGTTGTTTAATCGAAGTAATGGAGTTTTGTAAATATAAGGCGATATCCTTTTTTGTGCTTCATAGATAGATTCGATTGTCAGCATTTAATACCTCCATAGAAAAGCAACTGCTCTTTTCCCCAGGATATAGTCGTCAAATACTTTCTCAGCTATATCAGTTGAAAGACCCACACAAACATGCAGCGGGAGAAGATGTTCCTCACGAGGATGACAATACCTTGCATTAGGCATTCTGTCCCAATTCTTGAACTGATTAAACCTCTCCTCTTCATCAGGTTCACCGCAGCAGATTTCTATAAGTCGATCCTGAAATTCATTGTTCCTTTGATCCTCTAATTCTCCACCTGCAAAGTCAAATGCCCTCATATTATGAAATGAAAAGCCCGATCCGATTATCAATAAGTTGTCTTCCATCAATTGCCTTAAAGCCTTCCCTATTTTGAGGTGAGTCAAAGGATCAAGATTGTGGTTAAGGGATATCTGGATCACAGGTATTTCAGCATTTGGGTACATCATTCTCAATGGTATGTAGGAGCCATGGTCATAGGGTCTATTGCTATTTAATTTAGCTTGTATACCACTATCCTGAAGCAGCTTAGCAACTCTTAATGCTAGCTCGGCGTTTCCTTTACATGGATATTTGATTGAGTATGCTTCTTCAGGAAATCCGTAGTAATCATATAGTATCTCCGGTGCATTTCCACTTTGGACCGAAATAATATTCTCTTCCCAGTGGGCACTGAATACAATTATTGATTCCGGTTTATGAAGTTTTGATGGAAGTGCTTCCATAAAATCGATCATCTTTTTGTGAGAATGATCTCCCAATATTGGAAGAGGCCCGCCTCCATGTGAGAAGTATACTACTTGTCCACCTTTTCTTGATTCTTTATCGTTCATAGCTATTCCCCTTTCTATTTGTATTATTTAAAATCAGTAAATGTTCACTCTAATCCCTTTCTGATTTTTGGTGCCAGAAGCAGAAATACCGCTGCACTTATTCCCAAGACTATTCCTGAGTACTTCAATATATCCAGAAACGAACCGCTGTTTGTCAGTACCAGATCATTGCCTTTATAAGTCCAGTAAAACGGTATCCAGTAAAATAAAACCTGCCACTTATCAGATAAAAGTTCTTCTCCTGCAATACTTCCAAAGAGAGGAAGAAAAAGTATTTTCATATTACCAGCAGCGTTCATTATGTCATCATTGTTTATCCCTTCAAAGAAGCCAACTAGAATACTTATTATGCAAGAGGTACTTACCATTAACAGTGCATGTAAATAGTTGATATCTCTGAACCCTGTGATCAGCAAAATCAGCAAAGATCCAACAATTGGGACAAATATCCCTATTAAGCTTTTACCTGCTATGAACTCTAACCTGGACACAGGAGATAGGTGAATCGCACTTATTGTGTTCTCAGTTTTTTCCTCAACTATGTTTAAGGCGATGATCATTCCTCCTAATACTGATGTAAAGATCATCGACACATTAACCATTATTTTCTTAAGTGGTGGAATATCCCTTCCATATTCTATTATCTCAGCTAACGAATCATCGATGTCAATGTCATAATAATCAAATGTAATCAACTGCTTAACAGAATCTACAACATAGTC
>CAZHLQ010000049.1:0-1936 GCA_964533235.1 uncultured Gudongella sp.
TCCTGGCCCAGGCTGGGGCTGCCGGGCACATCCAGGGCGGCGGTCAGCTGGCAATCGGGGCTGTGGTGGATGGCTTCAATGAGCATGCGGCCCATGCGGCCACTGGCGCCGGCAACGGCAACGCGAAAAGGGGTGGTCATCGTGGTGCGAAGAAAAAGTGAACGGGAGAACGAGAAAACGAGAGAACGGAACAGGGACAAACGCCTAATTACGTTCCAGCGGTGGGTAGCTGCGCGCACCACCGCCCGCAGCCGTGGCAGCGCCACTGACGCCGCTATGGGCACGCTGCTTGGCCTGCTGCTCTTGATGGCTGGGGTGCTTGGCCAGTTGCTCGGGCGTGGCCTCCAGCGGCGGTATTTTGAGCTTGCCCCGGGAGGTGCCCAGGGGGTCTAAGGTGGCCACGAACTCGGACTCGGAGGGCATCTCATCGCCTTGGGCGCGGTCGAAATGGTCGCCATCAAAGAACACGGTCAATCTACGCTCTTGCTCAGGCACGCCCTGGCGCTTGATGGTGAAGACGTAATCCCAGCGGTCGGCGTGGAACACACTGGTCAGCAAAGGAGTGCCCAGTATTTCACGCACTTGCTGTCGGCTCATGCCGCGCTGCAGCACACGTACTTGCTCTCGGGAGACAAAATTGCCCTGCACCACCTCGACCTTGTAGGGCGTGAGCTTGTGCAAGGTACTGCGCGTAGCGTCGCCAACGCTGCTGCACGCCGCCAACCCCAGGGTGAGTGGCACGACAAAGGCTAGGGCCAGCGGCAAGCGGCAACGATCTGATACAGACATAGGAAATACAGGGACAGATATGATCCGGGACATTGTATGCAAAACAACATCGACAACCTCAAAAGTACCGGCCTGAAGGCCACTTTGCCGCGTTTGAAAATCTTGGAGATTTTCCAGACCACCCAGCAGCGCCACATGACCGCCGAGGACGTGTTCCGGGTGCTGCTCAATGAGCACTCCGATATTGGTCTGGCCACGGTATACCGCGTGCTGATGCAGTTTGAGCAAGCCGGCATCTTGCTGCGCAGCAACTTTGAGGGCGCCAAAGCGGTGTACGAACTCAACGAAGGCCAGCACCACGACCACCTGATCTGCACCAGCTGCGACAAGGTGGAAGAGTTTTACGATCCCGAAATCGAAAAGCGCCAGCAAATGGTGGCGCAGCAACGCGGCTGGAGCATCCAAGACCACTCTATGTCGTTGTATGGGCTGTGCGCGGCCTGCCTCAAGAAAAACAACGCCTGATGCACAGGGGCCGCTGCAGCCCCTGCAAAAACGATTACGAGGCGCCCAGCGCCATGTCCCGCTCCATGGCTTGGCGGTGGCGCTCTACAAACTCTTGGTAGGTATCGATGCCACGCAGGCGCAAGATGGTGCTGCGCACAGCGGCCTCCACCAGCACGGCCATGTTGCGCCCGGCCACCACCTGCACCACCACCTTGTGCACCGGCACGCCCAGCACGTCCTGCGTCAGCGGCTCTTGTGGCATGCGCTCGTAGTCGCGCTCCATGGTTTCCTTGCGCACCAGATGCACGATCAGCTTGAGGCGCATCTTGCGGCGCACCGCCGTCTCGCCAAAGATGGCGCGAATATCCAACAGGCCAATGCCGCGCACCTCCAGCAGGTTCTGCAGCAGCTCAGGGCATTTGCCTTCGATGGTGGCCTGATTGATGCGGTACAGATCCACCGCATCGTCGGCCACCAAGCCATGGCCGCGCGTGATCAGCTCCAGGCCCAGTTCGCTCTTGCCCAGGCCCGACTCGCCGGTGATGAGCACTCCCATGCCCAGAATGTCCATAAACACGCCGTGTACGGTGGTGCGATCGGCAAAGTGTTTGGACAGGTAGGCACGCAGCACGGCGATGACAAAGGATGCCGCCTCGGTGGTGGCAAACAACGGGATGTGCGCGCGCTCGCACATGGCGAT
>CAZHLQ010000050.1:0-3198 GCA_964533235.1 uncultured Gudongella sp.
TATTAACGATATATAGGAGGATGGCTTGATCATGACTGACAGAAAGATGTTTTGCTTCCAGTGTCAGGAAGCATTGAATGGAAAGGGCTGCACACAGGTTGGTGTATGCGGCAAGACTAGTGAGGTAGCTAATCTTCAGGATCTAATGATCTATGCATTGAAGGGTTTATCACAGGTTGGAGTCAAGGCTGATGAGACTGGGATAGAGGTTACAGGACTAGACAAATTAATAATCGATGGCCTATTCATGACCATTACAAACGCAAATTTTGACCGGGACAGATTTTTTGCTAAGATCAAAGAGACCTTGGCTAGAAGGGACTCGTTAAAAAAGGAACTGTCTGAAAAAGGCATTGACTTATCAGATCTAAGAGATGCTGCATCCTTTGCTGTTGATTCAAATGACGACGTAGTATTCAAATCCACAGCCCTGGAAGTCGGTATTCTTGCTGTAGAAAATGAGGACATAAGATCCCTAAGAGAGCTGATCATATATGGTTTAAAAGGTATGGCTGCCTATGCAGAGCATGCAGGTAACCTCGGTTATGAGGACCCTGAGGTATCGAGATTTATACGAAGGGCTCTTAATGCTACTACAAATGACTCTTTAACGTCAGAGGAGCTTATTGCTCTTGTCATGGAGACAGGGAAATACGGAGTTACTACAATGGCTCTGTTGGATAAAGCAAATACAAGCACTTATGGAAATCCGGAGATTACCGAGGTCAATATTGGGGTAAGGAGCAATCCTGCAATACTTGTATCCGGCCACGACCTTAAGGACTTTGAAGAGCTGCTCGAGCAAACGGAGGGTACGGGAGTAGACGTATACACTCACGGAGAGATGCTGCCTGCAAACTACTATCCTGCATTCAAGAAGTACGGCCATTTCGTTGGGAATTATGGTAATGCTTGGTGGAAGCAGAGACAAGAGTTTGAAAGATTCAATGGAGCCATTCTATTTACCACAAACTGCATAGTGCCTCCAAAGGCAGATTATGCAGACAGAGTATATACTACAGGTTCCTCAGGATATCCGGGCTTTAAACACATACCTGACAGAGTGGAGGAGAAAGCAAAGGACTTTTCAGAAATAATTGAGCATGCAAAGAGACTGCCTGCGCCAACGGAGATAGAAACAGGGAAGATAGTTGGAGGATTTGCTCATGCCCAGGTATTTGCTCTTGCCGATAAGATAGTTGATGCTGTAAAATCAGGTGCTATCAAGAAGTTCTTTGTAATGGCAGGATGTGACGGAAGACAAAATGGAAGGAGCTACTACACAGATTTTGCAGAAGCACTTCCCAAGGATACGGTGATACTTACTGCAGGATGTGCAAAGTATAGATATAACAAGCTGAATCTTGGAGATATCGGAGGTATTCCGAGAGTTCTTGATGCTGGTCAGTGCAATGACTCATACTCTCTTGCAGTAATTGCAATGAAGCTGAAGGAAATATTCCAGCTAAACGACATAAATGAGCTTCCTATAGCATATAATATTGCATGGTATGAGCAGAAGGCAGTTATAGTACTCCTTGCCCTTCTTTACCTTGGGGTCAAAAATATCCACTTAGGACCTACGTTGCCTGCATTCCTATCTCCTAATGTTGCAAAGGTGCTTGTGGAGACCTTTGGTATTGGAACGATCAAGGATGTTGAAAGCGACATCGAAATGTTTATGAATAACTAATTATTGTTTAAAGCCTTGCCGATTATGCGAGGCTTTAAGTTTTAGTAGGTGCTTGAATGGGTAGATACAATGAAGTGAATCCAAAATGGAGGTGAGGCTATGACTAAGTGGCTTTTATCACTGGCGTTAAAGGACAACAGGGACTATGGGAACAGGCATGTCAGGCTTAAGGTAGGATATCTTGCGGGTACCGTAGGGATCGTTGTAAATCTTATACTTGCTTTGACTAAGCTTTCAATAGGAATACTTATATCTTCTATAGGCGTTATTGCTGATGGAGTCAACAATCTTACGGACTCAGCCTCCTCAGTTATTACATTACTTGGATTCAAACTTTCGAGTATACCAGCTGACAAGGAACACCCTTATGGACATGGAAGGATGGAGTACGTTTCCGCACTAATAGTTGCTTTTATGGTTATTTTGGTAGGACTTCAGTTTATCAAGTCATCATTTGAAAGGATCATAAAGCCTGAGCCTGTTGAATTTCAAATTATTCCTTTCTTAATACTTGGGATATCCATCCTCTTTAAGGTGTGGCTCAGCTTGTTCAACAGAGACCTTGGCAACAAAATCAACTCATCAGGACTTAAAGCTACAGCAACGGATGCTCTTGGTGATGTACTGATAACCTCTGTAGTAGTCCTGTCAATAGTTGCTGGTCAATTCACGGACCTTCCCATTGATGGGATCGTTGGTCTTGTTGTTTCACTTTTCATAATATACGCAGGGTACTCCTTAGTAAGGGAAACAGTGAGTCCTCTATTAGGGGAGGCTCCTCCAGAGGAGATAACAGATGCAATTTATGATGATATAATGACCTATGATTTTATAACAGGTGCTCATGATCTGATCATACATTCCTATGGTGCGGGAAGATCAATGGCAACCATAGATGTAGAGTTCCCTGGTAATATTGATGCAGTAACTATTCATGAGGTAATTGATAAGGCTGAAAGAGAGATTGGGGAGAGATATGACCTGACTCTCGTCATCCATATGGACCCACTTGGAACTGAGACAAAGGAAAGGTATGAGCTTAGAAATAGAGTAAAAAAGATAATCAAGGAGGACGAAAGGGTCAAATCAATCCATGATTTCCATATTTCAGACAACGATGGAGCAAGGCTTATTGAGTTTCATGCAGTAGTTAGGGCTGAAAAGCTTGAAAAGAGCAAGAGCCATGAGGAAGTACGAGAAGAACTGGAAAACCTTATAGAAAATGGAATCGAAGAAGCCAAGTGTAGAATCATACTAGATATAGACTTTTAGCATAGGAGATGTATTATGGACAAAAACAGACAGATAAAAATGATAACAGACCTTATCAGAAGTGGCGAGAAGAAAGTTGAGAATTTCAAGCTGGGAGTTGAGATCGAGCACTTTGTCGTCTGGAAAGACACCTTAAAATCTGTATCCTACTATGGTGAGGATGGTGTTGAGGCTACGCTAAAGGAGCTCTTGAATGAGGGGTGGACGGGTAAATACGAGGGAGAGTACCTTCT
>CAZHLQ010000051.1:0-2807 GCA_964533235.1 uncultured Gudongella sp.
GTGCTTCAGTTTCAAGAAATACCTCGGCTAGTATTCTTGCATATATGTAGTTCTTAAGAGCAATTGCAGTAGCTTGGTTAGCCATTTGAAGAGGTATTTCCTCCTCGACCCTCTCTACGACGAGGGGTCCTTCCTCTGCAGGCTCAGGCTTAGAGCATGCGCTTATGTTAAAAACTAATACTGCTGCGAGAATGATTGAAATAACCTTAGTACTAATGGTCATATCATTACCTCCTTACACAATTTAAACCAACTCCCATTACAGACATAATACCAAAATTTGAAGTACAAAAACCAAATAAAACCCAGAGTTGTCACAACTGAAAATTTTTGGCACAGTTTTTGATTAACCTCAATACTCTAAAGCTAGATGATATATAATCTAAATGTGTAATAGTTCGCACATTAACGTGATGTTGGGGGGATTTCTATGAAAAAAACCACAAATAAAGTCTTTATTCCAATACTTCTTGTAGTTTCAATATTATTGGCTTCATGCAGTGGAGGCGGAAGCTCTTCAGGAGTAAATATCGAAGAACCTCTCACAGCAACCGTAGGTTTGGAGGATACAAGAATAGGAGATCTCGAAAAGGACGGAATCCAAATTCACATTCCCGCAGGTGCCTTGAAAAACGAGAATATATTTACCCTTAAGCTTGCTGAAAGCAGCCCTGTAAATGACCCTGCCATAGGTTCACCCTTGGGAACACCTATAGATATCAGTATTGAAGGAGATGTAAAACGATTTGATGAACCGATAGAAATAACCTTCAGTCTATCTGAGGATCAGTGGGAAAGCTTCGAAAATTCAGGTGACATACATATTGGCTACTTCGATGGCTATAACTGGGTCTACCTTGAGCCTTCCGGAACCGATTTAGAGAAAAAAACTGTCACATACATAACTTACCATTGCAGCGAGATCTATCCCTCAAAGGTAGAAAAAGAAGAAATGAAAAGACAGATCGCCAAGAGTCTGGCAGTAGAAAACCTTGTTATAGACAAGAAGGCTGAGTTAAGAAAAACAACCGAATCCCTTGTAAAAAGCGTTATGGGGCCAAATGTTAATAAATCATTCCTTCAGGATGTAGTAGAAGGTATACTGGATCAGCATGACGTTACCCAACTGGTAAAGGCTGCTGGGAATGAGAACTGGACAGAAGCTGGGATCCAGCTAGGAGCAGTGTTTTCTCAGGTTTTAGCCAGCAATCTATGGGCTTACGCTAAAAATGCAGATGCTTTGGGTGATGTTGGAGCAAACCTTGGTTTGATAGGCTCCTTCGGTACCAGTGCTGCACATTTCGAAAATGGAGACTTTGAGGAAGCTGCAAAGGAACTGGCAAGGGGAATAATATCTACTCATCCTGTAGGAAAGCTCTTTACTGCTGCAGTAAATGTTACAGAGCGACAGATCAACAGATGGAAGAATGCTGAGATCGAGGCAGCCTACCAAATATTCCTTAATGGTAAGGAACCAACTATCCCATTCTGGGGCTATGGCAGCATTCCAGCTGGAGACTTTAATGAGATCTGGGATCAGATGAGAGGTGTAGGAAGACAGATAATTATTGACGCAGTAAATGATTTCAAGGCAGAAAACGGCAGGGAGCCTACATCAGAGGAAAGAGCACAATTGGAAAAGGATGCCAAGGCAACTCTTGAAAAGGAATTTATTGATAGGAAGGGAAAAGAAGCAGCGATAGCCGATGCGGAGAAGAAAAACATGGAATTCTTGAACGTTATCGACGCAGGTAATCTATTAGTTTCAGGCAGATACGGATATGATTCGGATAAGATGTCTTATAAGGACAGGATACGGCAGATATTCCAGCTTAGAAACAAGGTTCTAGTCGACACAAACAGAAAAATGAACTTCGGTGGCTTTGACTCTGACACAGAGCTAAATGTATACACTGTTGAGGCACTGATAAAGGAATATGTCAGCAACGGCGAAGAGGCCTATAATGAAATGCTAGTGGCTAAGGGACTGGTTGAGGTCCTAGATATAAGAAGCCTTGCGGGTTCATATACGGTCCCCATAGTATTTTCTAAGAGCTCTCTCGTATCAGAGCAAATCTTAGCTGAAGGCAGGCAGACTATAAGCTCAAATGCTTCAGTAAATCCCTCTGAAGCAATAATAGAAATATCTACAGATGGCAAGGTCTCTATTTCTTACTCAGTCAGTATGAGCTCCACCAGCTCGAACACGATTGTCTATAATCCTGAGCTGACAGATACAGAAACGTCTACTGGTAACTATATTGTAAATGAAATATATAAAGATATAAAGATTGGGACAAGACCTGGGGCTTCCACCCAGTTAAATGATATCCGAGGGGAGATGACCTATACCGGCAACGAGGTACACCCTCTCGGTAGTTGGGACACAAAGAACGATGTCATGCTATCCTCCAGCCTAAAAAGCTTTACCTCTAAGGTGGACAGCTCGAAGCTTACAATAAAGGTTAATACCGAGATCGAAATGCCGCCAAGTTCTATAGGTGGATTCTCAAGTGGATTCTCAGAGGGATTCCCAGCAGCTTTTGAGCTTGTTCTTGACGCCAAGTAAAATACTGCCAACTCCATATAAATCCAAAGAACAAGCTCTTAGTTGGCTTGTTCTCTCAATCAAAATCGTAGTTTGATTAAGAAAATCACATAATTATAGGGTTTTTGCGTGTTTTTATCACATAATTATGTATTTTTTTGTGATACAAGATCCTTCACTGTGTTCAGGATGACACTCGCACCAGCAAATTCAGCTTAATAGTCATTCTGAGCGGCAGAGAAGAATCTTAAAGCCCCCA
>CAZHLQ010000052.1:0-2012 GCA_964533235.1 uncultured Gudongella sp.
CAATTGAATATGCTGGCTAGAAGAAGAACTGACGCCAGATCTACCAATGGTGAGGATATCAGGAAGGAGAATGTCACTCCTATTGGAAGTCCTGCGCTTGTAAATCCAATAAATAAGGGAATCGATGAGCAAGAACAGAACGGTGTTACTGTACCCAGCAGAGCAGCCAGTAAATTCGCAGTTATTCCATTGAACCTTCCGATTATCTTCCTTGTCCTTTCCGGAGGAAAGAAGCTTTGGATATATGAAATTCCAAATATAAGAAATGAAAGCAACATAAATATCTTTATAGTGTCATATATAAAGAAATGAAGGCTGTTGCCGAATCTTGTCGTCATGTCAAGACCAAGTACATTCTCGACAAGGCCCTGTACAAGGTTGTAAAGCCATTCCATCTTAAGAAGCTGAGAGTTTAGCCAGCTGAAAATCGACATTTTGTTCCTCCTATAGCATAATGTTAAATCGAATTATTTCGATGTTAATAATAGTATATTTTAGTGTTAAGAAAGTGTCAAGAGAAGAAAGTGAATAAGTAAAAGTTAATAGTGAATAGTTTAAGATAAAAGTCCAATCAGTAAAATAACACAAGTATAGGCAATTTTAGTCATTTTGGCATTTTCTTACTCATGGATCTGTTTACTATTCACTGTTCACTATTCACTATTCACTGTTTCTACTTCATCGCTCTCATTGAGTTGAGTACAGCAATAAGTGCAACTCCTACGTCTGCAAACACTGCCTCCCACATTGTTGCAAGACCTCCAGCTCCAAGTAGAAGTACTATGCCCTTGACTCCCATAGCAAAGGCAATATTCTGCCAAACTATAGATCTTGTTTTTCTGGCTATTCTCACTGACTGTGGCAGCTTTTCAAGATCATCCGTCATCAAAACCACATCTGCTGCCTCTATAGCTGCATCAGAGCCCATCGCACCCATTGCAATACCGATATCTGCTCTGGCTAGCACAGGAGCGTCATTGATACCATCACCTACAAAGGCAAGCTTTTTCCCCTTGCCCATGTTTTTCATGAGCTCTTCAACAATTCCAACCTTATCCTGAGGCAGCAGCTCAAAGTATACTTTGTCAATGCCTAGCTCTGAGGCTACCCTTTCAGCTGTGTTTTTGTTGTCGCCCGTCAGCATTATTACGTTGCTTACACCCATAGATCTTAGCTCAACTATAGATTTGCCTGCATTTTCTTTGATCTTGTCCCCAACGGTTATATAGCCTTCATATTTTTCGTCTATTGAAATATTTATGACTGTTCCATAAGATTTATCTTCGCTTATCTCTATTCCTTTTCCTTCAAATAACGCATCATTGCCTACTATGATTTTCTTACCTTTGTAATTGGTTTCTATTCCAAGACCTGCAAGCTCCTCATGTGCCTCAGTGTTACCATTTTCTATCGGTTTGCCATATGCCTCGATTATTGACTGAGCTATTGGGTGTGAAGAATGAGTCTCAGCTGCAGCAGCCAGCTCAAGTAGCTCGTCCTCAGAATAGCTCCCTGAAGAATATATTCCTGATACCTTGAATTTGCCCTCTGTCAAGGTTCCGGTCTTATCAAGGACTATTGTATCTATTGAGTTGAGAGCTTCAAGATAGTTTCCACCCTTTACAAGTATACCATTCCTGGATGCTCCTCCTATCCCCCCAAAAAAACCTAGAGGAATTGATATGACAAGTGCGCACGGACACGACACAACTAGAAATATGAGTGCTCTATAAACCCAATCCGAAAGACTTGCACCCTCTATGAAAAGAGGTGGAAGAACCGCCATGAAAAAGGCAGTACTTACGACAGCAGGCGTGTAAAACCTTGCAAATCTCGTAATAAAGCTTTCAGTAGGAGCTTTTCTTGCTCCCGCATCCTCGACAAGCTTCAATATCCTTGATACAGTTGATTCTCCATAGGCCTTTGATACCTTCACCTTAAGGAGACCCTGTCTGTTCACAAATCCTCCAAGGATAATATCCCCAGCAGCAACATCCCTCGGCAAGGACTCT
>CAZHLQ010000053.1:0-1606 GCA_964533235.1 uncultured Gudongella sp.
GCCCTGTCCGCATTCTGGCAAAGGCGGCCGGCGTCGCGATGGGGTCTGTCGGCAACGTGCTCGACAATCTGCGCTCCATGGGTTTCCTGCTCGATGACGATGACGCGCGGCGGCTTGTGGAGCGCGAGCGCCTCATTGAGCTGTGGGCCACGGACTACTTGGCGCGCCTCCGCCACCGGCTGATCCACCATCGGTATCGCGTCGCCAGCGTGCGCGAATGGGAGCGCATGCCCAGTTTGCCGCAGAACGCCTGGTGGGGCGGGGAGGTCGCCGGCGCCCGCCTGACCCGCCACCTGCGCCCCGCGAAAATGACGGTGTATGCCAACGCGTTGCCCGATGAGTGGGTCGTGCGCGCCGGCCTTCAACCTGATCCGGACGGGAATGTCGAAGTGCTCACGCCGTTTTGGGGGGATGGCCTGATCTCCCGCTGGCATCGCGACTCGGATGACCTTCCGAAGGATTGCGTGCATCCCTTGCTTGTTTATGCCGACCTCCTGGCGAATGATGAAGAACGCAGTTCAGAGACAGCGAAAAGGCTCTATGACAAATTCCTGCGCAAACTTACGGCACCCGATTGACGTTCCGACCGCCAGCCTTCTGGACCGGCTGACCGCCACGGCAAATGAACAGGGGATAGACCTGCTTCTCGTGGGCGCCTTTGCCCGCGAAGTGCTCTTTTATCACATACACGGCATCGAGACCGGTATAAGCACGATGGACACCGACATCTCGGTGCACGTGGCGGACTGGGCCTCTTTCCACCGCCTTCGGTCGGCACTGCAGCACACGGGTTTCCAGATTGCGGATGACCCGGTAGAGAAGATCCGCGACACGGCCAGCGGGAAAGAGGTGGACCTGATTCCTTTCGGACCTGTTGCCGGCGCAGACGCGCGTCTGGAATGGCCGGATCAGGGACCGACATGGAACGTTCTGGGGTTCGAGGAAGCACTCGCGAACGCGATACTCCTCCCTGTCCAGGCAGATGGCCGCGAATCCGTTTCAATCCCCGTGGTGACTATCGCCGCGTTGGTCATGTTAAAAATCGTATCCTTCTATGACCGCCCCAAAGAGCGGGTTCGGGACGTGAGAGACATCGGCTTTGTGATCAGCCATTATCTGGATGCCGGAAACCGTGAACGGCTCTTGGCTCAGGCCGATCTGGTGGCCCGCGCAGCTCGGGATCCGAACGTGGCCGCCGCGCATCTGCTCGGTCAAGACATTGGGAGTATGGCGTCCGAGGCCACCCACAGATATCTCGTCGAGAGACTGCGGTACGAGACAACAAGTTCTAGCGACTGTCCTCTTGCCAGCACGCTTGCGAAGAAGTCCTGCCAAGGCAAGTTCCATGCAGCGCGCGCCCTAATCCAATCAATGATCGAGGGACTCGAAACTCACTATCGGAAAACCCCATGAATAGCTTTGACGTTCGCACGAAACTTGTCGATACCCTGCGCCTGGATCTGGTCGGGCCGGATAACAGTCACGACTTCGCAACGGAACTGCTGCCCGAGCGGCCGTCGCGGTGGTATCTGACCGGGTTCTTGGTGCCGACCGAGGCTGGGCCTTCTTCTAAGGAGGATCCGACCGCGTAAACCGCATACGAGGC
>CAZHLQ010000054.1:0-3368 GCA_964533235.1 uncultured Gudongella sp.
GTTTTTTTGTACAGTCTATGCCTCGGGCATCCAAGCAGCAAGCGCGTTACGCCGTGGGTCGATGTTTGATGTTATGGAGCAGCAACGATGTTACGCAGCAGGGCAGTCGCCCTAAAACAAAGTTAGGCAGCACAGAGCGACCATTTCATGTCCGCGAGCACCCCCCCCATAACTCTTCGCCTCATGACCGAGCGCGACCTGCCGATGCTCCATGATTGGCTCAACCGGCCGCACATCGTTGAGTGGTGGGGTGGTGACGAAGAGCGACCGACTCTTGATGAAGTGCTGGAACACTACCTGCCCAGAGCGATGGCGGAAGAGTCCGTAACACCGTACATCGCAATGCTGGGCGAGGAACCGATCGGCTATGCTCAGTCGTACGTCGCGCTCGGAAGCGGTGATGGCTGGTGGGAAGATGAAACTGATCCAGGAGTGCGAGGAATAGACCAGTCTCTGGCTGACCCGACACAGTTGAACAAAGGCCTAGGAACAAGGCTTGTCCGCGCTCTCGTTGAACTACTGTTCTCGGACCCCACCGTGACGAAGATTCAGACCGACCCGACTCCGAACAACCATCGAGCCATACGCTGCTATGAGAAGGCAGGATTCGTGCGGGAGAAGATCATCACCACGCCTGACGGGCCGGCGGTTTACATGGTTCAAACACGACAAGCCTTCGAGAGAAAGCGCGGTGTTGCCTAACAACTCATTCAAGCCGACGCCGCTTCGCGGCGCGGCTTAATTCAGGTGTTGGGCGTCAAGGAAAACTTAATGGCAATCCGAATCTTCGCAATACTTTTCTCCACTTTTGTTTTTGGCACGTTCGCGCATGCACAAGAAGGCATGCGCGAACGTTCTGACTGGCGGAAGTTTTTCAGCGAATTTCAAGCCAAAGGCACGATAGTTGTGGCAGACGAACGCCAAACAGATCGTGTCATATTGGTTTTTGATCAGGTGCGGTCAGAGAAACGCTACTCGCCGGCCTCGACATTCAAGATTCCACATACACTTTTTGCACTTGACGCAGGCGCTGCACGTGATGAGTTTCAAGTTTTCCGATGGGACGGCATCAAAAGAAGCTTTGCAGCTCACAACCAAGACCAAGACTTGCGATCAGCAATGCGGAATTCTACTGTCTGGATTTATGAGCTATTTGCAAAAGAGATCGGTGAAGACAAGGCTCGACGCTATTTGAAGCAAATCGACTATGGCAACGCCGATCCTTCGACAAGTAATGGCGATTACTGGATAGATGGCAATCTTGCTATCGCGGCACAAGAACAGATTGCATTTCTCAGGAAGCTCTATCATAACGAGTTGCCCTTTCGGGTAGAACATCAGCGCTTGGTCAAGGACCTCATGATTGTGGAAGCCGGTCGCAACTGGATACTGCGCGCAAAGACGGGCTGGGAAGGCCGCATGGGTTGGTGGGTAGGATGGGTTGAGTGGCCGACTGGCCCCGTATTCTTCGCACTGAATATTGATACGCCAAACAGGATGGATGACCTTTTCAAAAGGGAGGCAATAGTGCGGGCAATCCTTCGCTCTATCGAAGCGTTGCCGCCCAACCCGGCAGTCAACTCGGACGCAGCGCGATAAAGCCGCGCAGCGCCGGTTACTTCTACGTTAGCTTGACCCTTCGGGCGGAGGAGAAAATGTCATCAATTTATAATAAAACTAAAAGTGGATTTTGTCGGATTTGTGGAAATTGTAAGAAAGACAGCGTTTTTCTTCCAGTTTTGAAATTGGGCGTAAACCCACTTTTAAATGGGGGCCGCGCCTCATCGACATCGACATCCTTTTCTATGACAACATGATCATGAACGACGATATCCTGGCTATTCCTCATCCCTTCGTCGATGAACGTGCTTTTGTCCTGGCACCCCTGGCTGACATTGCGCCCGATTACGAACATCCCCAGACCCAAAAGTCTGTAGCCCAAATGCTGGCTGACGTATCCTCATCCGTAGATGAGGCCACAACGGCCGTTTACCGTTTACCGGATCAACCAAACTTCATGGGCACTTAACCCCCACCCTAACCCTCCCCCTAAAATGGGGAGGGAACATCTCCCTCTCCCGGTGGGAGAGGGCTGGGGAGAGGGTGAAAAAAATTTTCAAGGAACTGCTATTGATGTCAACCACACTAACCAGCTTCAAATGGGGTGAACGCACCTACATCATGGGCATCCTCAACGTCACTCCAGACAGCTTTTCTGGAGATGGCGTTATGGTTGAAGAAGATGTCATCGCCAAAGCGGTAGCCCAGGCCAAACAATTTGTAGCCGACGGCGCAGACATCATCGACATTGGCGGCGAGAGTACCCGCCCTGGCAGCTCACCTATAAGCGCAGAGGAAGAACTGGCGCGGGTGCTGCCGGTGGTGCAGGCCGTACGCCAGGCTGTGGACGTCGTTATTTCCATCGACAGCTACCGCGCTTCCGTGGCCGAAGCGGCCCTGGCGGCAGGCGCCAGCTGGCTCAACGACGTCTGGGGGCTGCGCATGGACCCGGACATGGCCGGCCTGGCAGCACAAGCCGGCTGCCCCATCGTCCTTATGCACAACCGCAGCAAACCAAAGAACATAGCGCAAGAAAAAAAGCTGGGCGGGCGCTTCATCGGGGTAAAATACGACGACCTCATCACCGACGTTAAACGTGAATTACAAGAAAGCATCGACATCGCCTTAAAAGCCGGCGTAAAAGAGTCCCAAATTATCCTGGATCCCGGCATCGGCTTCGGTAAAACCGTCGAGCAAAGTTTGCAACTGCTCGACCAGATTAATCAGTTCAAAACAATGGGATTTCCCATCTTAATAGGTCCGTCGCGCAAATCATTTATTGGCTATACGCTCGATTTGCCGCCAGACCAGCGCATAGAAGGAACGGCGGCCACCGTCGCCATTGGCATTGACCGAGGAGCCGACGTTGTGCGCGTCCATGACGTCAAAGCAATCGTTCGGGTCGCCCGTATGACAGATGCAATCGTGAGACGTTAAAGGATTTCAGTGCTATCAGTCACTAGTGAAATGCGTAAAACGTAATGCGTAAGGTTTATTACGCATTACGCATTACGAATCAAACCACAAACACACTGAATTTAGACACATTTTATAGGAGCTGCACATGATCGATTTTGAACTAGACCAGGAACAAAAGATGCTAACCGATGCCATCCGCCGCCTGGCGGAAGAGCGCATACGGAAAGTGTTTCGGGATGCGGACGAAGAAACTGATAGGAACTGTCATTTCGGGTTTTTTGCGGTTTCGGGTCAAAATTCGGTTTTTCCCCCGAACTACGACTGTTTTCGCACCCCGAACAACTAATCCAATCAGAATTTTCCGGCAACGCCGACTCCAAGAAGTGTAA
>CAZHLQ010000055.1:0-3289 GCA_964533235.1 uncultured Gudongella sp.
CTGAGAACACAACCTTTTCAAGAGGGTTTCCTTCCTCAAGATGTTCTAATAACTCAGGGACAGTTCTGCCAAGACCCTTAGGATATTGCTCAGTATAAATGACAGGGACCTTCATTTCCTTCAGAGCCTGAAGCATTACCCCATTGACTTCTACTGCCCTGTTGCCAGGATACATAGCGGGGATAAGCCTTTCCTGGATATCGATCATCAGCATTATTGAGTCATCAGTATTGAGAGTGTAATTTTTCATATAAATCTCCTTTCTATTTTCCAAACACCAGCCTGTGAAGGGGATGTCTTTTTATTCCAATTGCCTTTTCAGGGCATAGCTCGTGACAGCAAAAACATCGAATACAATGATTTGTGTCTATGACAGCCTTATGATCCTCCATAGTTATCACCTTAGGAGGACAGTTCCTTGCGCAAATCCCACAACCAACACAGACATCTTTTTTCACCTTTGGATAGGGTCTTATGCTGTCCAATAGGAAGTCCTCTACAAATTTTGGTATTCTTCCCTTAACGAAATTGACATGAGTGGATCCTGGAAGCCTAAAGGGGATTACAGTAAGCTGCTCAGGATTTATATTCGTATATTCTATTTCCTTTAGATTACAGAGCCCTCTATCTTCTGCCTGAAGTATAGTTGGTACACTTGATAAGCCTGCAATTTTTGCGGCAGCGTGATCCAGCTCATAAGGACTTTCTCCAGCAAGTATAAGACCAAGTTCTCTTATATCGCCACTTGAAGGACCGTCGCCCTCCATCGCATGGATACCGTCTATTACAGAAAAAGTCGGCTTGACATAGTCACATATATCCAGAAGCATATCCGCAAAATGAGTAATGTCGTTAAGCTTAAGATGATAATCTGCTTTCGTAACTCCGGGGATCATTCCAAAAAGGTTCTTGACAGCACCGGTATATGTCATCATTGTATGGGTCTTCAGCTTTGCACATGACACGACGTAGTCCACATCTGTAAATGCCTTTACCAGCTTAAGGGAGTGTACCAGCTTAGAGGCTGGGGGCTTCACGTCTATAGTGTCTGTGTTGAAGTTTAGCTCACAGCCAGTTCTATCTGCAACGGCTGCTATACCGGAAGCATCATATATGGCTTTTAGCATAATTGAGTTGAAGGGGCCACCGGGACTGTCGCCTATCAAGACGTTATGACCCAATCCTTGGAGATACCTAACCACTCCCTCCACAACAAATGGGTGTGTCGTGACTCCATCCTCCGGTTTATTGAGCTTAAGAAGATTTGTCTTAACAAGTACCTTGCCAGGCTTCAGCTGTTTGATGGAAGGTATGTCATCAAGTGACCTTGAAACCGTGTCTAAAACCCTTCTGTATTCATAATCTCCGCATTTATATATCGCTATCTTGCCCATTATTATTATCCTCCATGTTATAATATTGATTATACAGTAATTTTACGCCCACAAGAAGGGTATAATGGGAAAAGATAAACTATAGGGAGGTATTTATTATGAATGGAGAAACTGTGACCCTTTGGACAAGGCAGGATGAAAAAAGTCTTAGACAGCTTGAAAAAAACGGAGTTATTCATAATAAGAGAGAATACATAGAAGCCCAGTATGAAGATATAGCAGATCACTTCATCAAGCTTTATAGATGGTTTGTTGAGGCTGCATCAAGAAGGGTGCCAAAGCCGGAAAATGTTGAGTTTCCAATATGGTGCTCAGTAAGCCTTGCCAACATGCTAAGGCCTTCTGAAGGGACGGTCTGCTACGAGTTGGAACTGCCTAGAGATAAGGTCATATATTTCGACGGAGCTAAGTGGGATTACGTTCTAAATCACATTTATATACCAAAGGACGATCAGGATCAGCGTGAATATGTAGAAGATTTGAAGAGAAAGGGCTTTAAGGATGAGTTTAATCTTTATGAGGGAAGATATGCCCATCTTTATCCACTTGAAAGGAAAAGGATAATTGACAGCTGGGAAAGGATATTTGAAATAGACAGGTGGAATGAATTTGTAGTCCAAGGGAATATTTGGGAGATAAGACCAGAGAACATAAAGAAGATACAAAGATTTGGAGATGGTCCTATTTTTTAGATATTCTAGATAGTAGATATGCTGGGAGGTGTAAGGGTGAATTCAAAGCTAAAGCTAACAGCAAGCATTGTTTTGTTTTTAGTGCTGCTTCTTGTTATGCTTCCGGATATGCTTAAGGGCGAACCAAAGAAACAAACTGAAGAGGACATTTTTTCAGAAGAGCCATCGAAAAATGAATTTCCGGAAGTAGAAGAGTCCCAAGCTTCTCCGGAGGAACCTTCCTACATGTTTGCTATTGGCAATCTGAATATCAGATCGGGACCGGGCATGGAAAATGATATAGTCAAGGTGATCCCTACTGGCGAGAAGGTATTGGTCAGTGAAAGAGGAGACATCTGGTATAAGGTTACATATAGAGAGGTGTCAGGTTACAGCCACAGCGATTATTTATCAAACCATCTTGGAGACGACCTTGAGACAACACCAGGCAATCAGACACCTGTAGAGGGACTGAAGCTTGTTGATGGAATAATTCTCGTCAACAAACAATATAAGCTCCCATCTGAATACAGTCCAGGTGAGGATCCAGTGGCAAAGGCTAAGCTGGGTGAGATGCTACTTCAGGGAGAAAAGGAGATCAAAAGGCCAATGCATGCCTTTTCTGGATATAGAAGCTATTCTTACCAGGAGGATCTATACCTAAGTGATCTTTATAACTATGGGCAGGAATATGTGGATAAATTCACAGCAAAGCCAGGGTACTCTGAGCACCAAACAGGGCTTGCATTCGATATCGGAGGAGAATCCAAATGCTGGGCTGATCCTTGCTTTGACGATACCGAAGAAGCCAAATGGCTTGCTGAGAATGCACACAGGTTCGGCTTCATACTTAGGTACCCTAAGGAGAAGGAGGATATAACAGGATATGGTTATGAATCATGGCATTTCAGATACGTTGGCGAAGAGCACGCTGTAAAGATTTATAATCTGGGTGTTACATTAGAGGAGTATCTACAAAATTTATGACTAACTCAAAAAATGTGTTGACAGAATAATAGCTTAGGTGTAAACTAAATAAAGTAATTTAATGTGATCAAGGATAGGATAATCATGGGGAACTCTAGAAAGCATAAATCAGTGGCTCAATATTTTTATTTCTTTAGCTTTAGCTATTTTTATAGCTACGGCTATTTTGTGTTAAAAATAATAAACCCCCTGATAATGAGAACCCAAATAAGAATGATTTATACTAATGTTTAGTAT
>CAZHLQ010000056.1:0-3026 GCA_964533235.1 uncultured Gudongella sp.
CCTCTCTCTCACCGGGCAGAATTCCTACGGCCAGGCCACCGCCCTCATGGGCTCCCCGGCAGGCCGCCTCCATCACCCCTCCCCGTCCGCCGGAAAGGAGGATGTGGCCCCGGCTGGCCAGCAGCTATCCCAGCCGCCGGGCGGTCTGGCAGGCCTCCGGGGAGCAGACGCCGCCACCCACCACTGCAATTTGCATAGATCTCTATTGTCGCCGGTGAAAGATAAATAATGGCATTGGCATAACAGAAGGCCAGACAGAGCTGGGGGCTTGAGGCAAATGGACCAAAGAAGTCTTCTCAGAGCGGTATTCCGAATTGTCAATCGCTTTATTGTGGTTCCAGGATTCAAGATTGGACTGGGCAGATTCATCTCTAATCCCCTCACCGGGAATATCATGGTCCTGGGAATCCGGGGAAAAAAGACGGGAAAGATCCGCTACGCACCGGTCAGCTTTGCCCGGCGGGATGATAAGGTCTACTGCTATCAGGGAAAAGAGACCCGGGGCCAGTGGTATCTCAACATCCAGGCCCATCCAGATGTTGAGGTGCTCCTGCCTCAGGGGCGCTTCTCCGGCCGGGCGGAAGAGCTCCTCGATGGGCCGGAGCGGCTGAAGGCCTTGAGGATGCTCTTGCAGGGCAGCGGCCTGAGCCGATCCATGTACGGATTTGATCCGGCTGAGGCACCGGATGAGGTGCTGGAGGAGAAGACTAGGGGAATTCCGGTGATAGGGATCGCTCTATGTTAGGGCAGGCATAATTGCACCCCTGATTGCGTGCTCGATATGATATTAGAGGCTGAGGTATAGGAGGGTGATGCGATGCAAATAGCCAGACAAATGGCTTAGCTTCCTGACTTTACCATCTCCTGGATTTTCTGCTTAAATTCAGGTCTTTCCAGCATCTCTTTGAACTTCTTCTCAAATATGTCATCTACAAGTTTCCCATTTATATTGATCGTGCCATTCTCACCCATTTCATCTTTTCCATTTCTTGATTCGTATATGCTTAACTCACCGCCCTCAGTATCTGCTATGAGTTTATCAATTCTGCCATCGTCGATTATGAGAATTGCCTCTGTTTTGCTAGAGTTGAGTACCAGAAAAAGAGAATTGCTTTCGGCACATACCTGAATGGTCCTACCATCTTCAATTGCATCAATCTCTGCATCTACAGCCCATTCAATGCCATAATCCTCATTCAAAAATTCTACCAGTCGGCTGTTATCCTCCCCAGGAATCTTGTTCCAGCAAAACACGGGCTTTTTGCCTTTCTTGAATATCCTCAGCGGCTCGCAGAAGACTGGCTCCTCTGAAGGATTTTTTCCAGCTTTTAGTCTCCTCCTTGCCTCTCGTAGTTCATATGCAAAACCTTCATTCTTTCCGATATGGTCTTTGAGATATCCTTCCTTGCCGAAGAAGAATTGGGTAAGAGCATCTCTGGAGAGTTTTGTCAGTTTTACTGCTACATCATCCTCCGTTTCGGCTGCCTTCTGGCTGTAATTGCCTTCATAAAACAGGTCTCCGACGTTTTCGTTCATATATTTTAGCACGGATTTAATTATCTTGCAGAACTTCCTCTCCAGAGTTCCCTCTTTATTGCAAGCATCTGGATCGCTTCCGTAAGGATTACGAAGCAATATAAGGATTTCATCGTTCTCCTCTCCCAGCTTTCTATAAACTTGAACATTCGTGATACCTTTCTTAGATAATGCTCTTATTATTTCTTTAGAATCAATAAAACCCCTGCAAAATACAAAAGCCTTGTCAGCTTTGCCTGGAGTGCAATCGAAGAGAACTCCTTCTTCGAGAGCTTTTTCAACCAATAGATCCTCATTTCCTTCTTTTCTGGGCTCGGTCCAGTATGCAGGAACGAATATCGGTGACCAGTTAAGCCCCCTAACTGATTCTTTTTCAATCGCTTGGCCTACAGGATTTTCGCCAGGATAATCCCTACCTTCGACCATTGGCCTCATGATTTTATAGAGAAACTCATTTTGAGCATCGTAATCCGCGCCGACTCTGCTCTTCATTATTTCATTGTCTACAAGGATGACACCATTGGCTCCGTTTTTCTTTGTGAGAAGATCGTAGAGAGCGCTTATGGCTGCTAGATATCTCTGGCCTTCTTTTGAAAACTGGCCACCTTCATTGTGGTCACCTGGCTCTGTAAGCACACCTAGAACAAAGACGGGGAAGTCGCCAGCTCCACTTTTTCTTATATGGTCGACAATAGGATTGATGAAACCGGTCCCAGTCCCTCCTCCAAACGAGACGATGAAAAGGAGGATGTCACATTCGCCATCCTCACCATATATAGTATATGGTTCAATGACATCCCAGGCGCTGTCAAAGATAGGATTTTGGGACATTGCATTGTTTGCCTTAGAGAAAGGATAATCTTGTTTCATCGCCATCTCTTGGATCTTATCATCAGAATCGAAAATCTCAAAGATTGCCTTAAGATATTGGGCATCTCTTACAAATCCCTGCTTCTTTATATTATAACCATATTTTGCCTTTATCGTCTTATGAAGATCAGTCATAGCAGGAACAACATCATGAGGAATAAAGAATCCAGGATAGCCGCCTTCAGTGAGATCTTTGAAATAATGCTGCTTACTCTTAGCATCATCCTTGTCCGCTTCAAGCCAAATTCCCATCATTTTGCCGGGGGAAACGCATTCAGCTCCAGTGAAATAGGAAAGGAGTTTAGAATTCAAGTCTGTATTTTGCAAAAAATTCTTGGCGATTTTTCCCCCAGCGCCACCAATACCGCATATGCATACTTTCATTTTCTTCCCACCAACACAGGCCAAACCAATACTGCTGCAGAGGCGAACAAAATAGCAAAGCTCATGTACTCAATTGTTATATCCTGCTCTGGATAAATCGTTCCAGCATATGCCGAAAGAATAATAGATATTCCTAAAAAGGGAATAGTAAGTGCGATATTTCTCTTCATGCCCTTGGAGACTGAATAAAAGCTATAAAGTTCTGTCAGCTTTAAATTTCTGTGATTTTCAGGCAA
>CAZHLQ010000057.1:0-2284 GCA_964533235.1 uncultured Gudongella sp.
CCTAATACTCTAACAAAATCAGATCCCCCAGTTTTTATATATAAGCCTTGGATTGAAGCGGGTGAACCTGTTGCATCCATTATTGTTACATAGACTATTACATTATCTAGATTTGAGTCATCCACAATAATACCATAGCCAGATCTCATATAACCAATGTAGTTACCTTGTGAATCACTCTCTTCATGTCTAGTGAAAGTGGCAATTGGATCATCGATATCAAATGAATATACACCATTGGTTGACCCATATGTGCCACCATTTCTATTTACTCTTGATGAACCATAGGATACAAACCACAGTGTTCCATTGCCGTCAATTGTTGCATTATACGGAGCAATATCAAATGTTGGTAAGGGACCCTCTGTACCTTCTTCGAATTCTGCGGACCCATAAATTCTAGGACCGACTTCTGTAAGATCCAAAGTATCATAGTCAAATTCATATTCCTGGAAGTAACCATATTTTTCAGAAGCTTTGTGGAAACCTATCCATATGTTGCCATCATCTGAAAAATTGATGCATCTTGGGATATCTCCCCTATCTCCTATTGGAAATACTTCGACAGCCTCTTCATCTCCTAATTCATCACCAAATGGAAGCGCTACATTGCCTGATGATGTGTTGGTAAGTCCAGAGACATCACCTAGGATCATCGCAACTGAGCCTTGAACTGTAGTAGCCGCTACTCCTGCATCAGCACCTGTATTCAATGCCCATGCATTTCCGAAGCTATCCATTGCCAATCTGCTTGTACGCCATCCAACAGGAGCGATAGCAGTTAGATCGTCAACGTTATCGCCAAACAAATCTCCCCAGCTGCCTGTCTCACCTGATCTTGGTGCTGTAAAATACTTAGCAACAATCTCAGGTGTTTCTGCATTCAAATCAACCTTTGATACGGAAGCATCTCCCATGTTCGGGATGTAAGCATAGTCCGGTGTGGGAGGTTCTTCCTGTGAATAGCTCAATGTTGGTAATAATGTAACTGTAAGTACAAGAGCCATTATTAGACAAAATTTCTTGTGCCTGGTTAACATTTCAATTCCTCCTTTTTACATTATCTGCTCTTACCATGAGTAAAAAACTTGTAAAAGACTAGTTTTGTAGATCGTGAACTTGTCCACTTACAATTCTGGAGGTAAGTACTCTGTTTTCAGCCTCGTTTTTTATGGAACGTGGTTAACCATATAGATTCAATCTTATTCAATAACAACCACCTCCGTAAATACACAATAATTAAGTAAAATACTCATCTAAACGATCAAATCCAATTGAACAATAGATTAGTATGCGATATAATAAAAACAACAACAAACAAACCTACACAAAGGCTTGTGAGTTGCAGGAATCCGGAACAGCTGTCCAGGCACACCGGATTCCTACCTATTTATTAAACTTATCGTAAACAACTATTAAAAAACAAAAACCGACCCATAATGGTCGGTTACGCTATTGGCGACCTAAGGAGATAAGCGTCCAATTACTCTCCTTAAGCATAAAGCCTCCAAATATAAATATGTACTTAATCAAAAAACCAGCCTAAAAGGCCGGTTACGCTATTGACTCACAGGTAGACAAGCGTCCACATTACGCCCACCTGATCTTCGCTTCCAAATTAATTCATGACTTCACAGATACTATACCCAAATAATTAACATGATTACAGATTGATTACAAATAGTCATAAGTATGGTTATAATTATTCCATGATAAAAATAAGACAAATTACTTATTTTAAGACGAAATTTAGAATTGATGGAGTATAAAATTACGAAAAATTAATATTTGACAATCTGTAAGGAGGTGTATTTCAAGTGAAGTATGAATGGAGAAAAGTTGAGAAGTCATTATATCTCCCAGGTGAAAAACCAGAGAAGATAGTGGTCCCTGAATTTAAGTTCATCACGATCAAAGGAGAGGGCGACCCTAATGGACCTGATTTCAGTGAAAGGATCGAAGCTCTATACTCCATTTCATATGCAATCAGGATGATGCCAAAGAAAGGAATAATCCTTGAGGGTTACTTTGAATATACAGTGTATCCACTGGAGGGCTTGTGGGATTTAAGCGAGGCTGGCAGGGGAATGGGACGATTAGATAAGTCAGAGCTGGTGTACACAATTATGATAAGACAGCCTGAGTTTGTGACTGAAGAAGTTTTCAATCTGGCCTTCGAGATTGCTAAGAAGAAAGGGAATGTGAAATTTCTGGATGAACTAAAGCTTCAGAACATTGAGGATGGGCCGTCTGTCCAGATGATGCATGTTGGTAGCTATGACGA
>CAZHLQ010000058.1:0-1538 GCA_964533235.1 uncultured Gudongella sp.
AGGCACCCATTCAGACGAATACTACTTACTCTCTAAACAACCCGGTATCAAAACGGTTGTATTAGAGAAAGATAGTTTTGGTCCTTTGATCGTCGGCATTAAGCACATTGACGGTAACTGGTGGGTAACTTACGGATAGTAATATGTCTTCCAATAAAACGCAGTATGTGGTTACTGCTTATATAAAGGATAAGAAAGGACGAGTTCTTGCTATAGGTAAGAACTCGTATGTTAAAACTCACCCAGAGATGGTTAAATTAGGTAAAAAGGTGGGTTACTTAAACAACGAAAAACCTTTTATCCACGCTGAAATAGACGCAATTAATCGCTGTGTTAACCTAGACAAAGCACATCTAATAGAAGTGTATGTTTGCACAGACCGTTCTAAAGTTTACCGCAATAGTACACCGTGTTCTATTTGCGCGATGGCAATACTTAAGACAGGAATAAAGTTTGTGAAATTCCTGACACAAGAAGGCGAATGGGTAATTGAACCCGTTAAAGAACTTATAAACAACCGAGGTAATCATGGCTGTATTGGCTGATAAAGAGATCATTAGTCTCTGCACAAAACCAACCCATCTGGTGTACGACGTAACCGGTACCCCAACTGAGTTCATCAGTCCCCCGTATACTTCTGAACAGATGCACCTGATCAAGAACTGGTGTAACGAGAATGGTCGGTATATTTACGCAGGCCGTCCTTATGCTGTACCGCTCGAAGATGTCGATAACTGGAAACCTGTAATCGATAACTTCGAACCTAATCCAGTACGCTATGTTCATAAGGAAACAGGTGAAGGTCGTACGATTGTTAGTGAAGAAGAACTTGATCAGTTTAAGAAAGTTATTTCGTACGGGGTAACGTCTTACGGTTATGATGTTCGTTTGTCTGACCGCAGTGATCAACTTAAGATTTTCACTAACTTACATTCTTCAGAAATTGATCCTAAAAACATCACTGAAGAAAACTTTGCAGAACCCATTATCCGTACAGATAAGCAAGGTAGTAAATACGTACTGATTCCTCCCTATAGTTACCTACAAGGACCCACGGTAGAATACTTCCGTATTCCTAGGGATGTGTTAGTGATTGTACTGGGGAAGAGTACCTACGCACGGAGTGCCGTAATCTGTAACACAACTCCCATCGAACCTGAGTTTGAGGGAAATGTTGTCATAGAGGTTGCGAATCTATCGTCCTCCCCGGTACGGTGTTATCTCAATGAGGGTATTGCTCAGTTCTGTTTCATTAAAGGAAACGAAGCCTGCCGCATGTCTTATAAAGATAAAGCCGGTAAGTACCAAGGACAAACCGGTCTAACGTACGCTAAAGTGTGATTAGTAATAGATCCAGGGTAGTTTAACTACCCTGGATCTTTTGTTTAGTGTGTTAGGAGAAATCTTGAATATATTCGTATTGGAACAAGATCAGAGAAAATCTGAGCTACCCGAGTGGTTGACTAACTCGCTGACTATCGATCAATTTAAAGTTAACATACCGAAAGGAGTTAAGTCATAGATGAACAGAATAACCG
>CAZHLQ010000059.1:0-4340 GCA_964533235.1 uncultured Gudongella sp.
GCTGGTCTTCCTTTGTCTTAATAAGTCCTTCAAGTTCATTTTTCTCGCTGGTAAGTAAATTGATTTTTCTAGTTAGGTCCTTTACGTCCCTCTTGATCCTCATTTCCCTTGCCATCCCAAATAATATAGCTATTGCAGCTCCAAGCAATACACTAATAAAAATTACAATAGCTTGTGAAAGCTTGATTTTAGCAAAAAGGAAGTCGATCTCGACTACATCTCCATTACTAAGGGCGAAAATTCCTATTACAATAGCCAGAATCAAAATAAAAATCAAATTCTTTTGCATTTTATCCCCCCCCATTGAACCTTTATGCTTATTTCTACCCACTATTTAGCTATTTTCAACCTTTTCAGAGAATAAAGTATAGGTGTTGCAATGAAAAGAGATGAATAGGTTCCTGATACCATACCGATTATCAATGGTAGTGCCAACACTTTAACATCCTCTACTCCAACGAAATAAAGAGTTACAACAGCTATGAGCGTAGTTAAGGTTGTAAAGATAGTTCTTCTTTTTGACAGGCTGATGCTGTTGTTTATTATCTCTTCAAGACCCATTCTTGGGTTGATTTTAGTTTCTTCTCGGATCCTGTCAAAAATTACGATAGTATCGTTGATTGAGTAACCTACTATAGTAAGCATAGCTGCTATAAACGAACTATTTACTGGAAGTCTCAGAACAGAATAAACAGCTAATGTTACAAGCACGTCGTGCACCAGTGCAAGTACAGCTGCGACACCAAACTTAAACTGAAATCTAAAGGATATATAGGCCAACATAAGAGCAGATGCTATTATGACAGATGCGATTGCCCGGTTTCTGATCTCCTTACCCATAAATGGACCAAATTTTTGAGTTTGAAAATTATTTTCATCCATTCCATACAGCCTCACAAAGCTTTGCACTATCTCTGAGGTTTCATTGTTGCTAAGATCCCTTGAGCTTCTGATAATTAGCTCTTCCTTATCAGCCCCTGAGTGTACTATGCTGACATTTTGATCGTATGGTTCAATTATTTCCCTTGCTTGTTCAACTGATACAAATTTTCCGACTTCAAGCTGGATCATAGTGCCACCTGTGAAATCAATGCCATAATTCAATCCGTTTATTACATACATTACCAATCCTAAAGCAATTATAAGAAGGGAAATTGCATAGAAAATTTTCTTGTTTTTTATAACGTCCATTTGTCTCCCCTCCTTACACACCGTATAGCTTTTGATTTTTTCCGCCTGTTATTTGAGCCATTAGCCTGAGAACATATTTGGTAAAAAACACTGCAGTGATCATAGAGGCGACTATACCTATGGTGAGCGTCACACCGAATCCTTTTATTGGTCCTGTCCCATAAAAGTATAGTACTGCACCTGCTATCAAAGTAGTTATATTTGAGTCAAGTATTGACCTTAAAGCTCTCTTAAAACCTGCGTCTATTGATACTCTTACAGTTTTACCAACAAGTATCTCCTCTCTTATCCTCTCAAAAATTAGTATGTTGGCATCAACAGCCATACCGATCGACAATACCAAGCCAGCAATGCCTGGCAGAGTAAGCTTAGCCCCTATTAGTATCATTGCACCAACTACTAAAAGAACATAGATAGTTAGGGCGAGTGAAGCAACAAATCCAGGTACTCTATAAACCAGCAGCATAAAAGCAAAGATAATAGTGATAGCTATTTCTCCTGCCAGAATACTCCTTTCATACGCCTCAAGTCCTAAAGTAGGCCCTATTACTGATGTCTGCAGCTCGATCATTTCAACGGGAAGAGCGCCTGCTCTTATTAGCGTTGAAAGACTATTCGCTTCTTCCAAAGTGTACATACCAGTGATTACAGGTCTACCATCGGCTATAGGTTCCAGAACCATGGGATTCGAAATCATTTCACCATCCAAAACTATATATATGATCTTATCAAGAGGCTCAACTTCAGCTGCAAGCTTTGAGGTCTCATCGAAAAAAAGTTTTCGACCTTCTTCATTCAATTCCAGAGATACGACTGGTTCATTCACACCATATTCATTAGGCTGGAACAGAACCTGAGAATTAATGACGTTTTTACCGGATATTACAGTGTCTCCATTTGGGTTTTTAAACTCCAGCAAAGCAGTCTTTCCAATCAGATCTATAGCTTCATCAGGATCCTGAACACCAGCAAGCTCTATTCTGATTCTCTTATCCCCTTCTATAGCAATATTTGGCTCAGAAACTCCCAAACCATCTACACGGTTTCCGATGATTGCCTTGGTTTCTTCCATCATCCTGGCCAGATCTTCGCCTTTTGCGTCAGTATTTGCCTCAAGTACTACAAATACCCCTCCAGCAAGATCAAGTCCCAGCTCTATTGAGTCTTTAGCACTTCTTAAATCAACATCACCTAGATGAAGTCCGTTGACCCCAATGTAGCCAGCAATGATCACAATAATCATAATTACAGCTGCAATTATCAAACTTCTGGTTCTCATACTATTCCTCCTCACTAAGGCTAGCAGCTATAGAAAGTGCACATTCTACTCTCTTTTTCTCCATTTCACAGCCAAGCTCGTATGGTCTTAGTATATCTCCATGAGCGTAGTGAGCATTAGCATGGCATCCACCACTGCAATAGAATCTTGCCCAACACTCTCTGCATTCCTTCTTTGTATAGACATTTGCATTTTTAAATCTTTCCCTTAGTTCGACATTTACTATACCAGATTCAAGGTCTCCAAGAAGAAAATCTTTCTCGCCTACAAACTGATGACAGGGATATATATCACCTTCCGGTGTTATTGCAACATATTCACTTCCTGCTCCACAACCAACAGCTCTCTTTATGACACAAGGACCTTGCTCCAGATCGATCATAAAGTGGAAGAACATAAAATCCGGGTCTTCTCTTTTAAGCTTTATATAGTCCCTAGAAAAGTCTTCATATTCCTTTAGAACATCAGACATATGCTCTTTCTTAAGAGCATAATCCATTTTATCAGGAGCTACTACAGGCTCGATCGATATTTTTTTAAAACCATTTTTGTGAAATTCCATTGCATCTTTTCCAAAATCAGTGTTTTTGCTTGTGAAGGTTCCTCTGACGTAGTAATCCTTTTCTCCGCGAAGCTCCACCATGCGTTTTATCTTGGGGAGGATTACATCATAGCTGCCTTCTCCGGAAATGGTCAGTCTCATCTCATCGTTTACAGGTTTTCTGCCGTCCAGACTTAGTACTACATTCTCCATATTTTCATTTATGAATGCCATCTTTTCATCATCCAACAGAACTCCGTTAGTCGTGATAGTAAATCTAAAATTCTTATTACAATTTTTTTCAAGTTCTCGTCCATAGGCTACAAGATCCTTGACTACTTGAAAATTCATCAATGGCTCCCCACCAAAAAAGTCGACTTCAAGATTTCTCCTTTTACCTGAGTTTTTGGCTAGAAACTCCAATGCTTTTTTCCCTGTTTCAAGACTCATCATAGATCTGTCGCCCTTGAAATTTCCTTGAGATGCAAAACAGTATTTGCATTTAAGGTTACAGTCATGAGCAACGTGCAGGCACATTGCCTTTACTATATTGTCCTTATTGTATTCCACATTGTTAAGATTGGACTCCTTGGAATAAAGGATGTCATTATCTATAAGATATAGAATTTCTTCATACGCTTCCTTGATTTTCTCTTTGTCAAATCTAGCCGATAATTCCTTTATCACAATATCCTTATCTTGTAGTTCCATTTCATCAAGAATATCGTAGACGAGTTCATCTACTATATGAACCGCACCACTGTTTACGTCCAAAACCATATATTTATCATTCAAATAAAACTTGTGAATAAGCTGTGACAATTTGAATCCTCCTTAATTTTCCTCAAATAAAAAGCAGTGGATAAACCACTACCCTTTACTTGATTACTTGTTTTCGCATTTCTGATTGCCGACTGTACATGACGTTTTGCATGCTGATTGGCATGATGTCTGACATTCGCCACATCCGCCATAAACAAGACTATCTTTCAGCTTGTTCTTGGTCAAAGTTTTAATATGCTTCATATGTATCCTCCTGTAAAAAAGTATGTGCTTTAATGTAGCAATTATACCATAGACAATAGTTAGAATAAAGAAATTTTAAACTACGAAAAGAAAAACTTCCATCTCTGGAAGTCATTCTGATTATTCCTCTATAGTTTCCGGGAGTTTGACAGTTTAATTAGAGAACAACCCTTGAAAGCCTTGAAATTTTAAGCTTTCTATTATTTTTTTGTCATTTTTATGTTGCGTACCTTTTCGCCATGTGGTATAATATGTCTATATGGGAGGTGTTTTTATGAGGTTGAAAGTCAGTGAATCCAAGAA
>CAZHLQ010000060.1:0-3442 GCA_964533235.1 uncultured Gudongella sp.
GATAAATCAAGATTAAGACCTCCTTTTTGGACTATATGCTGAGTATTATACTACCATATTAGATTTAATGCAATATCACAATATCATAGAAAAGGTTTTCATAGAATATTTTTCCTTGAGGCTTCCCAAATTCTCTCAGCGATTTCCTGGACTTTTGTTCCCAGCATTGTAATTTCTTCGCTATGAGTATAATAGTCAAATACAGTCTTGCCTCCAATAATGACCTTTTCAATATCTCTGGACTCGCCTTTATAAATCAAGGAGATCAGTGGGTAATTTGCAGGTGTATATCTCTTCGGATCTATGATCAATAGATCCCCATGGAATCCTATATCGATCCTCCCTGTATCTTGTTCTCCAATAGCTCTGGATCCTGCGACTGTCGCAGCATAGAAGGCATCTGATGCCTGGAACTGAGATGCTGAGCCTGTATCAAGCTTTGAGCCAAAGGCAGCGAGCTTCATTTCCTCAAGCATTGAATGGCCTGTTATGCCGGTACATATTGATGTGTTTATATCTTGCTTCAGAAGAGTGACTATTGGAGGGTGGATCCCATCGTGTATTGAGTCTGAAGGACATATGGATACACTGGAGCCTGCTGTCCTAAGCCGCTCCCTATCGAAAAAATCTGTAAAAAGGCTTTGTAAAACAACAGTTTTCGCAGAAAGAGCCCCACAGTCGTTTATCTTAGCGATAGGTGATTTTCCGTACCTTGTCCAGCTTATTTGTTTTTCGTAGTTGCTGTAAGCACCATAGAGAACAAGAGGATTATTATCCCCCAAGCCTCTGGCCTCCTCCCAAAGCTCATCAGAGGTGGTCTCTATTGAGTATAAGCCTTGAATTTCAGATGGGTCACCTCTTAATGCTCCGCCTTCAGGAATTTTGCATTCTAGAATTCCTTCATGTGAAGCCTTTGGATAGCCGCATGAAGTATTCATAGATATGATCTTTGACCTTATTCCCAGCTCTTCTGAAGCCTTAGCGGCAGCTTTTACAAATGAAGGCCTGTTCATATCGACAATATATGAAGCCCCTGAGGACAAAGCCCTTAGCATTCCATATTTCATGACAGAGTATTTATCTTGCTCATCCAGCTGTTCTTCAGCCAGATCCATAATTGGATTTACTCTTGAGTAGACCAGAGAACCTTGCCAGTTGTGTCTTTTGTAGTCAGGAATAAGTCCTTGGGTTAGCACAGATGCTGCTATGCTTGAGCCAACATTTATAAAGCCTGGAAGTATCCATTTCCCCGCAGCATCGATCACCTCTCCCTCCTCAGGAAGAGACTCACTTATTTTAGCGAATCGCCCATCCTCGATAAGTATGTCTGCATATTTCATCTTGATCGAGTGATAGCCCTCGTTTATGAAGGTTATTACCAGCCCATTTTTTATCGTGGCCTTCATTTTGAACTATCACTCCCTTCAGAAATCAAATTCACTGCATTGAGGTTCTGCCTAAGCTCTGAAAGATTAGCCACTCCAAGATTATAAACATCGATGAAGTCATGACTCATCGCCCACTTTAACGCACCCACTATGTCATAGGTCAATTCGCCCTTTCCAAGGACCTTGATCCCGTAAACTCCCTTTCCGTTGTCATGGGCCTTCTTCATAGCTATTTTCATAGCATCCAGTCCGCCTTCCTCGATCCTTGAGCCTTCTCTGTTGAATGGTGCGCAGACTATCTCAATCTCAGGGATATCGGCAGCTTCGCTTATGATGGATGCGGAATGGGTTGATAGCCCTATGGCCTTAACTTTCCCTTCCTCTTTAGCTTTTATTAGGTAATTCAATGCATTTTTCTTTTTATCGAGGGTCCAGGCTGGAACCTCGTGTAATAGATAAATATCGAGATAGCTTGTATCAAGCTCGGAGAGGGTTCTTTCAAGGTCGAACTCCGCTTCCTCCCAAGTCCTGCCGTAGGTCTTTGAGCATATTACCACTTCTTCTCTCTCTATCTTTTTTAGGGCTGCTGCAACCTGGGTCTGACTTCCATAGGCATTGTCAGTATCCCAGAAAAAGACTCCATGAAGCTTAGCAGCATCGACTAGTATATCTCCGCCATACTCAGGTATGGTTTGGTTGATATGCTCAGTTCCAAAACAGACCTGAGATACAGTCAAAGGACCAAGCTTTACTTTTTTTGCTTTTAGTTCCTCCATGGTATCCTCCTTATCCCAGGTATTTCTTAACTACCTGCGATATCCATTCAGAGTAGAGCTCATAGCATTTTTCTCCAGCTTCAATAGTTGCATCCGCAGGGTTGCCTACGTAGCCAGGGCATTGTGAGGTGCCAAGAGGGGAATAAATCCCAACAGCTCCCCCATAGTACTCCAGCCCATCCATCTTTACTTTCATTTCGTATTCAGGCGGGTACCATCCTGGAAGATCGTCAAGGTTTACAAGCTTAGGTACAGCTACCATTGTACAGGATGTTTCATCCTCTCCTCCATGCCCCTGGTGTTCAGGATTTACCAGGAACTTTGGCCATTCGTCGTTCATTGGAGGTATCCAGTTGACTACCAGGCAGATCAGGCCATTTTCTTCAGCCAGATCCTTGGCAGCCACATGCATTGAAGCAAGATTCTCAGCATGGCTCACGCAGAATATGAATTTCTTGAATCCGCTCTTTGAAAGTGATATCACTATTTCCTTTGTCATCTGAATAAGGGTGCTCTGGCTTACGTAGCAGTTTCCAAAGTTCTCAGTTCGTTCAAACTGATTGGTCTGAACGCCAAATGGAAATGCAAATCCGGGCACGGCAGGCATTCCTTTTTCAGCTAATTTCTCCGCAACCCTTTTTACCAGGGTATTTCCCTGGAATGAATCGCAGCCTAAGGGCAGGTGCTTTCCATGGTTTTCAATAGCGCCAAAGGAAAAAACTATCATATCGGTTTCTTTTAGTCTTTCTTCCAGCTCAGTTGCCGTCATTTCGGTTATATTTTTTGGTCCTCTTACTTCGTACAAAACTTCTCTGTCCATTATTTTCCCTCCAATTATTATTGTGCCGTAAAACCGCCATCGATTACAAGACAAGTTCCCACAACTCCGGATGCTTCGTCCATACTACACCGCCGGCCACCTCATCCGTTGTTATAAGCCTTCCGATTGGTTTCTCTATCGCTACCTGATCTAGCATTTTCTGCATCTTATTGGGGTCTGTTTCCCCCTCCCAGAATATAGGAGTATCGGTTGCTCCCGGACAAACACAGTTGATCCTGACCCCGTATTTTATTGCCTCAAGAGATGCAGATCTTGACATTGCTACCATCGCACCCTTTGTCGCAGTGTATGCAGCCAGCTCAGGGTATCCAACTATTGCAAGCTCTGAGGCAACATTAACTATTGCACCACACCCTGCCTCTTTCATGATGGGTAGTATCATGTTCATGGTAAGGAATGTCCCGCCCATATTTATGTCCATCATTTTTTTGTAATCC
>CAZHLQ010000061.1:0-1529 GCA_964533235.1 uncultured Gudongella sp.
GGTCACGCCGGGGACGCGCCAGGGCCGCGCCACTCCCGAGGCGGAGGCGCGGCCGAAGGGCTGACGGCAGGCGGCCTACAGGAGGTAGTAGGCGATCAGGTAGGCCAGCAGCATGGTCATCATCCACAGAGCCATGCTGCCGATCGGCCAAGTTCGGGCAAGAGCACCCTCAGGGCCGTGGTGCCGGTACAGCCGGTCCAGAATGGCGGAGGTAGCCCGGCTCGCGAGACGCCCCGCCCCGTCCATCACCGTTGCTATGGCCCGGGAGATGACTGTCACGGCGTCTCTCAGCAGCACCCGGTAGACCCAGTCCACGTCGAGCGTGATGGTGAGGCTCCGCGCCAAGAACCGGAGCATCAGGAAGAACGCGAGCCCCGAGAACAGAACCAACTGGAGCTGGGTCAGCACATGGGCCGATGTGTAGGGGACGTAGTCCACTGGGAAGGGCAACATGCGGTACAGGGGCTCCGGGTACACACCGAGAGCCACGCACAGGAACGCAAACCCACCCATCGCCCAGCGCATGCTTGCCGGCGCCTCGGGCGGACGAAGCCCGGAGTCACGCTGGAAGAAGACGAACCAGATGACCCCCGCGTACAGGAAGGCGCCGGCCGAGGCCGCCGTCAGGAGCATCCACACGGCGAACTGGCGGCCGTCGGATGCAGCCTGCAAAATCATGGACTTCGACACGAAACCAGAGGTCATTGGGAAGGACAAGATCGCAAGCGCGCCGATAACGCCCGCGAGGGTCGTCCAGGGCATGCTGTGGAACAATCCCCCGAGGTCCGTGCACTTGCGCCGCCCCGTCCGATAGAGCACCGCGCCGACGGACATCAGCAACAACGCCTTGTACAAGATGTGGGCGAAGGCGTGCGCCGCCACACCGTTCAGGGCCATCTCCGTGCCAATCCCCACCCCGGTCACCATGAACCCGACCTGGTTCACGATGCTGTAGGCGAGGATGCGCCGCATGTCGTTCTCGAGCAGCGCGTAGACGATGCCGTAGAACACCATGAAGAGGCCCACCCACACCAGGAGATCGGTGCCCGGGAAGCCGCGCAGCAGGGCGTAGACCGCAGACTTGGTGGTGAAGGCGGACAGGAAGACCATCCCGCTCCAGGAGGTCTCGGGGTACGCGTCGGGGAGCCAAGCCGAGAGTGGGGGTGCCCCCGCATTGATCAGGAACCCCGCCAGGATCAGCCAGTGCGCGGGCGAGTCTACAGACATGGCACGGAAGGTCACCTCGCCCGTAAGCTGGACATGGCCTGCGATGCCCGCGAACAGCAGCACACCCCCCAGCAGATGAATCATCAGGTAGCGCAGGCTCGCAGCGTAGGCTGCCTCGGTTCCAGCGCTCCAGATCACGAGGGTCGACGCGATCGCCATCAGCTCCCAACACACGAAGAGCGTGATCAAGTCACCGGCGAGGGCAACACCGATGGCAGCTCCCGCATAGAGGAACGCTGCGGGCACTTCGAGCGGATGGGTCTGCTTCAGGGCAAAGAGTCCGCCACCGAGCGCCATCAGCG
>CAZHLQ010000062.1:0-1509 GCA_964533235.1 uncultured Gudongella sp.
TGATTTACATAAGTAAAGTAATGGGAAATGATGTAAATCCAGTAACTGGTAAAAAAGTAGTAAACAATTTATACAATTTCCAATGGGGAATGGCTATAAATATAATAAATGTAATGTTAGGTTACGAAACAAAGTTTTTTACGGTTGAAATTTCTAGACAAAGTGGCAAGACAATGGCTCTAGAGTATGTTCAATCATTTTTAACAGTATTTGGTAGAAGATACAAAACAAACCTAAAAGGTGGAAAATGGACTACCATAACTTTATCACACAAAGAAGATTCTGTAAAGAAGAACTTTGTTGGTTTAAGAAAAGGGATTAAGAAGGCTGTAGACATATATAACGATTTATACGCTACCTCTAATCATAGGTTAGTTTATGGAAAGTATCAATTAGACAATGGAGAAAATAAACAAACTACAGATTCCGAAACTTTGTTAAGGATAGATTGTGTAGTTGAACCTAATAAGTCAGTAGAATGGTCTGAAATATATGCTTTATCTGCTAAGGTTTCGTCAGACGGCCTTTCTGCAACAATGATAACTAGTGACGAATCTATACTAATTGACTCCAAATTATTTATGCGTTCCATACTACCGTTCGCCTCTGCTAATGGGGGCTCGATTGTGTGTACAGGAATAGCTTCAACTGATTCAAGCTGTTTGCAATACGCAGTCCATAATATGGAGGATTCTATAAAAATTATATATACATGCGACGACGTATATAGGATGCTGAAGATTTGTGACCCAAAACAAGCAGAAGTATATAAAAAGTCTGTAGAAGCTCAAATAGAAGCCTGTGGTGGAAAAGACTCTACGGAAGCTCAGACAAACTATTATATGAGTTGGGAAATCACGGACGGCAAATTCACAAGTAGAACACAATTAGAGAAAAATAACGTATATGAAACAGTTTTGGGAGATATAAACCATAATGCAGATTTTATAGTTGCAGGCTTAGACTTATCGATAACTAACGACTATACTGTATTTACTGTAGGAGAAGTTTACAAACATGCTTACACCCTAAACAGATATGGTGTTGCAGAAATAGAACATGGATATAAACACTATTTAAAAGATTTAAAAACTTACAATTTGGATAGACAACGTATGAATGCTAATGAGCTTGCAAGAACTACAGCTAGATATTGTAGAGAATATAAGGTAGATATGATTGCGATTGACAATACCGCAAATCAAGCTAGTCAGGTACAGTTGATATATGAAGCTATACAAAAAGAAGGCATAAATACTTTAGTAGTTCCTTTTAACTTTTCTGGGGCTAATAATAAAGTTACTATGGTTGGTTATGTAGAATCTGTTTTATTCAGTGGAAGATGTAAGTTTCCAAAAGAAGAATATAAAAAATCCTATAAACCTTATGAAATATTCTTAGGGGAAATATTAGCGTTGTTAAAAATAAAAGAGGCTTCTAAATCAAATATCCAATATAGAGCACCAAAAGGATTCACAGACGACCATTTCTTTTCATTTTGTTTGATGG
>CAZHLQ010000063.1:0-7096 GCA_964533235.1 uncultured Gudongella sp.
GTCCTGATATGTCGTTTATCGTAATTACATACTCCCCATCTATCTCCTCAATGGTTGCGTCCGGGACTATATACCGTATATCCTCACCATCGCTCCTGAATGTTCGTCCTGGCTTTGGTTCCAATGATTTTATCCAGTCGGCATATTCCTGCACATCCTCAATGGTTATACCCAGGTCCTTTGATATCTTGAATAATTTATTGGAGGCTATATCTTCCAGGCAATTCATTATCATGCTTTTTAGTGTTTGGTCCTTTGAATCCTTGACCTGGATCAGTAGACATTCCTTAAGATCCCTTGCACCTACTCCGATTGGTTCAAAACTCTGGATCACTGACAGCATCAGCTCGACTTCCTCATTTGAAACACATAATTGTGTCGATATTTCATTAGTGGAGGAGGAAAAATAACCGCTGTTATTTATATTGTTTATAATGTAATCGGCGATCCTGTATTCTCTAGGACCAATGCTTATCATGTTAAGTTGCTCTGTTAGGTAGTCTCTGAGAGTTGGAGAATAACTTATATAGTTATCCATTGAGTAATCGTTCTTACTCCTGTCTATTTCGCTTCTGTAGCTTATATCATCGTAGCTTTCGAGGAATTCCTTAAGATCTATATCCTTGTCTTCCTTGAGGCTTTCTATTGTCTGGGAATCAACATCACTTCTTTCCATTTCAAGTAATGGATTCTCCTCTAACTCCTTTGTGAGATAATCCTTCAGCTCAAGACTGGAATATTGGAGCAGCTGAATAGCCTGCCTTAGCTCAGGCGTCATTACCAGCTTCTGGCTTTGCTCTAGTGTCAAATCATAATTAAGTCTCATATTGCTCCCTCCTGTCTTGAAAGATTACTACTTCATTATATCAAATCAGTGAGGGGTAAACAATTGTTTATGCAATTTTCATACCTATTTTAAGGGAAATCGAAAAAAATCAAAAAATAATATCGGGAAATATGACTTTTTATGGTCTATCCCCGATATTATTGAATTTTAACAGTCTTCAGCCTGCCCTACTGAATAACCAGCCTTTGACAGAACTCCAAGCGCTTCATTGATTTTTGTTTCATTGACCATTACAATAGGTCCGGTACAACCCATTCCAGACTCAGCGTAAATTCCATTGGACCATAGGACTTGTACAGCATCCTCAAGCTCCATAATGTCAATTCCATCAATGGTGCCTGTGACTGGCTCTTTATCAGGTGCCTTAACCTCAGTCTTTACTTCTTCCTTCTTAACATCCTTTGTAAGTGATGAAAGAATATCCTTAAGTCCTGCTTTATTAGCAGCCTCAAATTCCTTCTTTGCTACATTCAGGACATCACCTTGTACAAGCTCAGCAGCATATGAGATAGCATTTGCTATTACCGGTGAGCCTGATGCCCTGGAGAGAATCATTACAAGCCTGTCGTAGTTTTCTCCAATACCAGGTCCATAGCCATAGCCCTGTGACTCGTAGCTCCCACCAGTTGTAAAAGATGAAAATACTTTCATCATTATATTACCTGTCAATGTGTCTGTGATCATAACATCGGGAGTTCCAGCCAACAGATCATTACCTCTCATTACGGCACCGCCATCTGCCCTTGAGGACTCTGTGAAGTTTATTGGATAGCCCTTGCCAGCAAGTTCTTTGAATGATCTTTCTACTTGTCTTGCACCATCTACATTTAGTATACCTACTGTTGGGTTTTTGATTCCCAGCGCCTTAGCAGTGATAACGCCATAGATACCGTTCTTGACCATTGCTTCAACCCTATGTGCTGAAGATGTGCCAGTAGTTGTTGCAATTATCATCTCCTTACCCTTTCCTGGAGTTACAACTCTACCTACGGTTGATACTCCTATAGGGAAGCTGTAATGAAGAGTAACACATGCATCAAGCTCTTTCGAGTCGAGCATTCTTTCCATTTCTTTATAACCCTGATCTTCGTTTTCAACGACAACCTGGGTAAGGCTTGATTCGACCTTAGGTCCAATCAATACTACTTCTACGGAAGCAGACCTTTTCTGTGCAGCTTCAGCGCCTTTAACCATGTTTTCTACACCTAACTCGCTTCCCAGGGTAGTCAAACCAACACGGACTTTTTTGCCAAAGCTTCCAGTTTCCATTGCATCAGCAATCTCATTGAAGATGCTTCCTATCATTGTTTTTATATTATCTGTTGCCATCTCTTCACCTCTATCCTTGCAGAAGGTGTGAAGCAAAATCTCTCATGGCCTCTGCCACGAGGCTTCTTACCTCATCCTGGGATACGCCCTTGCTTTCCTCCACGATTCCTTGATTCTTCTCCATTACTATAGAGACTCCATCAAATAGATTGGTCATTCTACCAAGGAATAGACTTCCTTTCCCAACTATCATGACCCTATTGACCTTGCCCTTGGCAATATCCTCCATACCGAATCCGATATAGGGTACTCCTGAAGGGATATGTCCCTGGGTAGGTGCCCAGCCCTCCATGCCGTGCTTGATTATAAAGTCATTTATATCATTTCTATCCAGCTCACCTCTCTTGACGCCAAGAGCTGCGATCATCTTGTAGTTCGCATTTGGAACGTCGCCTGCTCCTGCCGGCTTAGTCACATCTGGATTTTGCATTTCTACTGAGTATTTGTCAATATCAGTTATCTTAAGGTTACCTCTATCAAGTGGCTCTGTTACCAATGAGGTAATAACAGCCTGAGGTGATGATCCTGTTCCAACAGTATGTCTTCCTACAAGGTCTGTTCTTAATACAGGGCTGATTCCATCATTCTCGCTTATTAAAACTGCAAATCCTCCTATTACGTCCTCAAGAACCGGCAGACCCTTCTTAACATGATCCTTGCCGTTCATACCAAGCTTGGCAGTTGAGCCGCCTGATACTACAAGAACATTTTTGAAGGTTCCTGCTTTTACCAATGAGGCTGCAGATATAATTGCATGAGTCGGAGCAGCACAGAAGCCTCTTACATCTGAGCCTGAAGCATTTACCAGTCCTGCTACTTCAGCAATAGCCTTAGCAAAGTTACCACCACCACGCTGATTCATATCTCCACAGGCTTCCTCGGAGCACTCTATTACATACTCGACCACTGAAGGGTCGATACCTGTAGTCCTTATTAGATGAAGAGCTGCAAGAACTCCTGAAGCCTTTGAAACAAGGTTCTCAAATAAAACGTGAGCATTCAGATTCACATCAACGTCGTGAGCTCTTTTTACACAGCCTATGATCTGACCATTTAAATAAATAGGCTCTGCTCCCTGCTCAGCTATAAGCTTCTCGATCTCAGAAAGCTCATCGCCTTCCTTCATCCTCGAAATAAGCTCATCGTTTATTAGTGGATGCTCTCCAAGCTTCTTCTTGGCACCAGCTGTGAAATCTTTAGTCAGTTTAACGAGGTCAAACGCATCAACTATTTTAAGCATCCCAATAAATTCATCCTGAGGTAAAATTTCCCCATACTTACCATTTCTAGATGCTCCTGGTACATCAACTCCTACCCACGGCTGTGGATTTGATCTAAGATCCTCCGGAGAATTATTCCCTATATATACTTGATTAGGCAGATAATTAACAGCCTCCTCATAGCTTCTAAGGCTATTTGTAAGATTCTTAAGATACTCTGAATTTGGGTTTAGGTGCTTCTCTGTAGTCTGAGTGGTACCGTTATGGAGTACCATGTCAGGAGCGTGCACTAAAACATAGCTAGTTCCTTTTACTACTGAATAACTCAAGCGAGTCACCTCCATATAATATTTCAGTATGGAAATGGGTGATTAAGAAATCACCCATTTCTACCGGATTACTTTTCAAATACTGTTTGCTCAGTTACCTCTACTGTCAAGGCGTTAAGGGCTTTCTCAACGATCTTTCTTCTCAATGCTTTTTCCTCTCCTGGATCCATTGCTGGATTTCCAAGTGGATGAGGGATCGCTATAGCTGGTACGATCCTGTTTGCTCCTACAGTCAATGATATTGGAACTACAGTACAGATATGAACTACTGGTATTCCAGCTCTCTCTACTTCTTTTACCATCGTTGCACCGCAACGAGTACAGGTGCCTCAGGTAGAGGTAAGAATAACCGCATCCACTCCGTCAGCAACAAGCTCCTTGCTGAATTCAGCAGCAAATTTCTTGGAGCTGGCAACAGCTGTACCATTACCTACTGTTGTGTAGAAGTATCTGTGAAGCTCGCCAATCTTCCCTTCCTTTTCCAAGTCTCTCAATACATCTACCGGAAGGACTCTGTCTGCATCCAGATTCGCATATACTGGGTCATATCCACCATGAGCTGTTGCGTAGGTATCAACGGTAAGATCCATGACTCCATCAATATCATATTTACCATATTTGGAAGCTGATGACGACTCTATATGATCTGGATTACCTTTAGGTACGATTCCTCCAGATGTAACAAGAGCGATCTTAGCCTTTGAAAGATCCTTTACTGCTGGATTTGGTGCTACTCTGTCAAAGTCTGGCATTGGATATTCAGTTTCAAACTCCTCGCCCTTCAATTTCTTAAGAAGCATATCAACTGCTCTTTCTGAGCCTCTTTTTTCAGTGAAGTAGTTCTTTCTAACACCTCTTGGAAGATAACCTTCCACATCAGGAGCACCTATCTCCTCTTTGTTTACAAGTTTCTTTGCCAATGGAACCATTGCTGCAACTGCATCCTTCATTCCAACAGCGCTATTCTTTGTAGACACTACATAAACGGATTTCTTGTACATGTCAGCGCCTGGATTCTCGATATACATTCCTGTCAATGCAGGGATCCCCAGCTCAGCTTGGACAGCCTCTGTGATGGCTCCGCAGGCGACTCCGTATCTACCTGCATTAAAAGCAGGTCCAGCAATAAATAGATCAGGAGTATATCCCTTCACCATTTCAAGAACTGCTGCCTTTGCTTCCTCCATATTTTCACCAAAGTAGCTGTCTCCGCAAATCACTGTAGCTACTATTTCAGCATCTCCTCCAAATCCCGCTTGGATAGCTAAACCAGGACCAAGTGCACCTTCTCTTACTTCAGGTTTATGATCAGCTTTTTCTTCGCCGCCTATTCCAGCAAAGAACTGATTAATATAATGTACTATTCTTAGTTTCCCCATTTGGTTCCCTCCTCTCCTTTTCTTAGTGGAGTATCAATATTTAGTATGCTGATTTCTCATAGCGCTGACCTCTGCTACTATTGCATCTACGTCAAGTACCATTTCCATCATGCCTATTTGATCATCATAAACACCTGCATCTACTTCTTCCTTAAACTCTGGTTCTACTGCGTGGTATACTTTGAGTCCCAACGGAACTCCTGCTAATGGACCTGCGAATGTAGGGTCTCCAGCTGTTACTGTCTCTGCAGCTAATCCTGCTGATTCAGCTTCTGCTCCACCGATCAATACGACTACGTTCTCTGCGCCGTACTTCTCAGCCATATCCTTTACCCTCTTTTGATTCTCAAGATCCATAGCTCCTGCAGCCGTTCAGACAAAACACTCAGTTGCTGAAAATACTACCTCTGCAGGTGTGGTCTTTATGCACTCTTCCATAGCCGGTCCTGGTATACCGTCTCTATCGCCAATGATTATTACCTTTGAATTTTCATTGAAGATCGTCATTTTTCCACATCCTTTCTCTTCGATTTAAATTATTATTATTAGAATCCTCTAGCAGACATCTTATTGAAGCCAATTTCGTTTGTAGCTCCTGTTATAGCCTGGATCTCAACTGTTATTGTGCCATCAGCTGCAAGACTTCCATCAAAGCCGCCTGCTATAATATCAGTGTATGCAAGCGTTCCAATAACCTTGTCCATCTTCGGTAGTACTATTACTTCGTTGGCATTTCCACCTGTAACAACAGCGTCAGCTGCTTTGTCAGCATCTGCCAACGACTGGCTTGCGCCGTCTCTTCCAGCATATTCATCTGTTATGATTACTGTCTTTATGTTTTTAGCCTCTATCTTCTTACAGTTCATTATTAGGTCAGTGTCTGGGTTACCGAAGCCTTCCTGGGAAATTATTACTCCATCCAGGTTAAGGAATTCAGCAAGCTTTGCTGTCCAGTTGGATGATCTTTCCTTATCTGCAAGGTATACGTTCTCGTTTGTGATGATAACACCAGCGAAGTTGATCTCTTTCCCATGGACCTTCATCATGTCATGAACAACTGGGTTGTTTAGATGATGATAGGTTGTATTCTTATCACAAGCTGAAACGCAGTTACCGCTTACTATAGCACCGTCCATGATCTCAGTTGGGTACATGATAGTTGGAACGATTTGCTTTGCATCTACTCCATATACATATGTGTCATGTAGAAGTCCTTGAGTCTGAAGCATTTGAACATATCCAATCCTTGGAAGATTTGGATATTTCTTCATTCCATCTACAAATGCATCTACCTCGAAAACCTCAACTGTATCAGGCGTTATTTTCTTAGCAGTTTCTGCCAGATAAGCAGCTGCCTTGAAACCGGCAAATCTTAAAGCTTTCTCGTGATCATGCTGCTTCAAGCCTTCAACAGGCTCACAGTTCATTACTACGTTTATTGTTTTGGAGAAGGGTGTATACTCCGCTCCAGGTCCTGTCATGTCTACTATACCTTCCTGGAAGCCTACGATCTTACCTGTTGTCATTACAGCACAGCCCTTTAGGACATTAGTTTTACCTGAACCAACTACATCTACCTTTGAAAGTATTCCAGGGAATACTCCGCCTGGTCCCTCTACCTTGACTCTTGGTTCAACAACGTCCTTAACAGGTGTTATTCTTACACTCTCACCTGGTTTTGCGATGTCGACACTGACTGAAGCAATATGCTCATCCTCCATGATCAAGCTGATCAATTCTTCCTTATTTATGGAAAGCACTCCATTCTCCAGTACTGTCGTATCACCGAATTTTACATCCTTAATTAGTACTTGGCCTAATTCAAGACGCATTGACTTCACCTCCTCAGAAAATTGGTTGATATCGTTTTATCCGGCATGCCGGATTTATAGCCTTTAATCTAGCAGTACTTTTTGATCAATTCCTCAACTGATTTAGTAGTTGCTTCGTCTCCAACGACTCCATCTACTCTTTCACCGTTTTTGTAGATAG
>CAZHLQ010000064.1:0-2224 GCA_964533235.1 uncultured Gudongella sp.
CGGGGCGCGGCATAGGCATCCAGCTGGGCCTTGGTGAGGTTCTGGACCTTCAGGGCCAGGATCTTGTAGCCCTTGCGTTCGATCCTTCCGATGACTTCTCCCAGAAGGCCCCGCTTCAGGCCATCTGATTTCAACATCACAAAGGTTATTTCCATGGTCACTCCTTTTACGACTGTTCTTCTTTATCCTCCATCAAGGCCTCAAACTCTTCCCGGGAGAGGATCTCCTGTTCCATGAGCTTTTCAGCCACTTTGGCCATTTTGTCCCGGTGCTCTGTGAGGATGGTCCGGGTGCGGTTATAGCATGCTTCCATATATTTCATGGAGGCGGCGTCAATCCGGGAGGCGATCTCCTCAGAGTAGTTCTTCTCTTTCACGAAATCCCGGCCCAGGAAGACTTCTCCACCCTTAGAGCCATAAGTCAGGGCCCCAAGCTCCTCGGACATTCCGTAGACAGTGATCATGTTGCGGATGATGGCTGTAGCCCGCTCCAGGTCATTGGAAGCGCCGGTGCTGATATCCCCCAGCTCCAGCTCCTCAGCCACCCGGCCCCCCAGGAGGAGGCAGACGGTATCCAGCATCTCTTTTTTGGTCACATAGTTCTTATCTTCATCGGGAAGGCTTAAGGTATAGCCTCCGGCAAAGCCTCTGGGGATGATGGAAATCTTATGGACAGGATCCGTGGTATCCAGGTAATAGCTGGTGACAGCATGGCCTGTCTCATGGAAGGCCACCAGGCGCTTTTCCTTCTCTGTCATCACATGGCTTTTCTTCTCCGGTCCGGCGATTTCCCGCTCCACAGCCTGCTCGATGCTTTCCATGGAGATCTTCTTCTCATTCTTGCGCACGGCCAGCAGGGCCGCTTCATTCATGATGTTGGCCAGGTCCGCTCCTGTAAAGCCCGGGGTGCGCTTGGCAATGATGGACAGGTCCACGTCATCCCCCAGGGGCTTGTTGGCTGCATGGATGCGGATGATGGCTTCCCGGCCCTTCACATCCGGAGAGGTGATGACGATCTGACGGTCGAAGCGTCCGGGACGCAGAAGTGCCGCATCCAGGACATCCGGGCGGTTGGTGGCTGCCATGACGATAATGGCCTCATTGTTCTCAAAGCCATCCATCTCCACCAGGAGCTGGTTCAGGGTCTGCTCCCGCTCATCGTGGCCGCCTCCCAGGCCGGCGCCCCGCTGGCGTCCTACCGCATCGATCTCATCGATGAAGAGGATGCAGGGTGCGGTCTTTTTGGCTTTATCGAAGAGGTCCCGGACCCTGGAGGCCCCGACCCCGACGTAGAGTTCTACGAATTCAGAACCGCTGATGGAGTAGAAGGGGACTCCCGCTTCTCCTGCCACCGCTTTGGCCACCAGGGTTTTCCCTGTTCCGGGAGCCCCGGAGAGCATGACCCCTTTGGGGATTTTGGCTCCGAAGCGGGTAAACTTGGCAGGGGTCTTGAGGAAATCGATGATTTCCTGAAGCTCCTCCTTCACCTCGTCAATCCCGGCCACATCCTTGAAGGTGACCTTGTTCACCACGTCCTCATTGGCCAGGCGGGCTTTGCTCTTGCCGAACTGCATGGCGCCGCTGCCTCCTCCGGCCCGGTTCATCAGGAAGAAGAAGATGAAGACCATGCTGCCGATGAGGATGAGGTTTATAATGATATTGAAGACATCCACCGTGGCGATATTGGTGGTCTTCAGGGTGATGCCGTTTTCCAGAGCGATCTGGTTCAGGCTGTTATTGATAAGGTTTGTATTATCTTCGAAATAGTATTGGACCTCGTCTTCCGTGTTGGTCCAGGTGACACGGACCTGGGTATTGTCGCTGATCTCTACATCCGCTTTGTCGATCTCACCACGGCCGGCCATCTGGCTGAAGGCCAGGAAGCTGCTCTCTTTGGTGGCTGCGGTGCCCTGTCCGGAATAGAAATAGTAGCTGGTGACCACAAAAGCGATAATCACAAGGCCCAGGAACAGGCGTTTCATATTTTCTTTCAAATCGTTTCTCCTTCTGGCCTGCAAAACAAAGAATATCAGGGTAATTGTACCACATTCCCTGCTCCTTTACAATTTTCCCCTATAAGAAATGTGCAAAATGATACGGGTTTCAGAAGTAATCCCAAAGCCCTCTGCCGTTCCGAGCCAGGGGATGAAAAGGAGCTTCCCGCCCCTTTCTTCCAGCAGGGGCAGGATATGGCGCCGGGAGGCTGGGACTTTCCGCCCGGAAAA
>CAZHLQ010000065.1:0-3045 GCA_964533235.1 uncultured Gudongella sp.
TCTCTGTTGTGCTTCTCCGTATGATATAGAGCGTTTATAAGCGCAAGCGTCCTGCTTACGCTCCTATTGGGATTCCCATGGAAAGGTGAGGAATACGCGGCAAAAAATGGTACGCTCAGGTTTCCAGCTCTAAGCTTTTTAAGGTCGATCTGAAGATTTGTGTCTTTCCTCAGATCTATAGCAGGAAGCCAGGTCTCCTCATCAACGATCTTCATCATAGTATCGTTGTGTCCGTCTACGATCACTGAGTCTATGTGCAGCTTCAAGGGTATCATCACTCCATTCTGTTTTGTATAAACAAAGGCTGTTCCAAGGATAAGTATTGAAAATGCCAGCACTAGGGCGACTATTCTCTTCATAGCTTCCTCCCTTCGTATCCTGATACTATTTTGGGAATACCACTCAATATTAATCTAATTATAACAGTAATATGAAGGATAGGGATTGGTTATTTAATTGAAAATTTGACTAAACCAAACTCTTTTATGCTATCATTAGGTTAAAGCATACAAGTACTTACATAGGGTGATCTGATGGACCGAAAAAAGAAAATAATACTTAGCTTGATGGCACCCCTCCTGATCCTTATTATCAGGCCTCTTGGGATGACCTTGAGCCAATCTGCCATACTTTCATCACTTATTCTAGTTCTTACTTTCTGGATAAACAAGGCTGTAAGTAGAACTCTTTCGTCGGTTTTCTTGCTGCTAAGCTTTCTCCTCTTAAGCGGAGCACCCGCCGAGAAGGTCCTTTTCTTCCCGCTTTCCGAGAATTTCTACCTTATAATATTCTCCTTCCTATTTTCTGAGGGTATAGTTAAAAGCAAGCTGATAGACAAGTTGTTCAAGCCATACATAGGTTACCTGGCGACAACTCCAGCAAGGCTTATGGGAGTAATATCAGGGATGGCTTTGATCATGGTTTTTATGGTACCACAGCCATTTTGCCGTCTAATAATGCTGGCAATGATTTTCAGGGAATATTATGATGGTTTAGGGTTAAGGGGTAAGCTGAGAGAGCTGCTTCTACTTATGGTGTTCCTGATCTCAATGATCACCAATACCTTCCTTTTAAAAGGAGACATTATAATGAATGCGGCAGTAGTTAACCTATCAGGGCTCCAGATAGGCGAGTCTCTTTGGTTCAAGCTGCTTGCGGTTCCTGGCCTTGGAATGCTACTAATGACTCTTTTTGTCTTCCTTATTGCATACAGAAAGGAGCTCAAGAACTATTCTACAGTTGTTACACATAAGCCCGATCTTGATATGAGTCGTGACGACTGGATCAGCCTAATTATAGTTGGATCAACGATACTTGTATGGGCTCTGGAAAAATACCATCCTATCCCAAGTGCAGGAGTCATCCTTATTGGAACGATCCTGATGTTTGTAAGACGTATCCTTGATCTAAGGGATCTTAAGACGATCGAATGGCCTCTTATGTTGTTCCTAACGGCTACCTTCTCTATCGGTGCTGCAATGACAGGAAGTGGTGTGGCAGGCATAATATTTGGGAAGCTCTCACTGATATTTCCTCAAGAATTCTCAATACTTATGGTCCTTGCAGTCGTTGCTGCTTCCATGGTAATACATATGATACTAGGTAGTGTTGTTACTACAATGTCTGTAGTGATCCCAGGTATGGCTATTGCTACCGCAGGTGTAATGCCTGAAATTGCTATGCCACTGTTGGTGTTTATCTCAATAGTTGTGCACTTCTTCCTTCCCTTCCACAATGTACACCTTGTGATCGGTGAAGGCTATGGATTTTTCAGCTCAAGTACCGTAACTGGTTTAGGAGCTTATATGACCCTTGTCACCATAGGCTCAATATTGCTTTTCTACATTCCATGGTGGCAATTTGTAGGCATTTTGTAAAAGTATTGTAACCGATTTGTCTCACATAGAGAGTCCGCAAAGGGTATAATTATGCCAAAGGAGATGAGAATAATGAGTAAAAGAATAAAACTTGGTGCTCTGTTGCTTGTATTTGTACTAGCAGTGTCTGTGTTTACAGGTTGCGCTGCGAATAAATCCTCAAATGATGGAGTGACATCAGAGCCTGGATACCCACAGGAAATGCCTGCGGAAGCTCCTTCGGCTCCGGCTCCGATGCCTGAACCGATTATGGAGGAATCCAAAGGTGGCGATTACGGTCTTGGGTCTAACGGGAGTGGTTCTATAGAACCCGACAAGATAATTACCACAGTATATCTGGGTGCTGAAACAACAGAGTTCGACAAATCTCTGGAGTCGCTTTATTCTCTGATCCAGCAGGCAGGAGGTTACCTGGCTAGCTCCAATATATATTATGGAAGCTACTATGAAGGAACTCAATATAGAAATGGAGAATTTTCCATAAGAATCCCCAGGGACAAGGTGAATCAGTTCAGGACACAGCTTCCAGAGATCGGAAACATTACGAGCGAAAGCACCTCCAAGGAGGATGTTACAAGATACTACAGAGACACAGAATCAAGGCTTAACGTTTTGACTATTAAGGAAGAGAGACTTCTTTCACTGCTAGAAAAGGCAGAAAAGATCGAAGACATAATCGCTCTTGAGAATCAACTGAGCGAGGTGATCTATGAAAAGGAAAATCTTAAGGCAACCTTGATAAATCTTGATGACAGGATCGACTATTCGACCTTCAATCTCACCCTGAGAGAGGTCGCCAAGGTAACTACTACAGAAACAGTTGAGACGACATTTATGGATAGAGTAAGGAATGCTTTTGAAAATTCTTTATACCAATTTGTAAGGTCAGCTGAGAACTTTGCAATATTCCTTATCTACAATGGACCGTTTTTATTGGTTCTTCTGATAGTATTTTTCGTCCTTTATTTGATAGTTAGAAGTATAATCAGAAAACTGTTCGGAAAAAGCAAAAAGGCTGAAGCTCCAAAATTCAAGGAACCTCCAAAGGAAGCACCAAAGGAAGAAAATAAGGAATAGAAAAATTATAATGGAAAGATACTGATAAAAAAAACACCCCGCGGGGTGTTTTTTTTATCAGTATCTTTCCATTATAATTTTTCTATTCCTT
>CAZHLQ010000066.1:0-2326 GCA_964533235.1 uncultured Gudongella sp.
TTTTTACCGCTGATAACCTCACCGTCGTTAAGCGCTCTGGCTACGTTCTTGAGCTGGATATCGTATGCATCCTGTACAGTCACAAAGTCATCCAACTCGCTGATCACGTCCATCGGTTTTCCTGTTTTCATGGCATCATAAAGCATTTTTGATAACTGTTCGTTATTGTATCTTCTTTCAGTCATGTTGTTCCTCCGTTTCTGTGTATAGTAGTAATAGTACAAAGCTTTTAGTCCTATACCCAGTAAAAAAGAAAACCCGACATCATTTGTCAGGTTCAATACTTATCAAATCTATAGCCTTATCCTCATCCAGTGGTTTTGAAATATAATAACCTTGGGCTTTGTCACAACCGTTCTCTCTTAAGTAATCAAGTTGTGATCCATGCTCAACTCCCTCGGCAACTATATAATACCCCAGCTTATGACCCATAGATATTATATCGCTTACAAGTGTCTTTTGAGGCTCTATCTCCAACAGCTTATCAATAAAATACTTGTCGATTTTCAAGCAGCTTGCATTTATTTCGATTTCTCTTGCAAGAGATGAATATCCTGTGCCAAAATCGTCTATTGCTATGCTGATCCCACTGTCCTTAAGATTTCCAAGAATTTCATTAATATCCTCGAAGTTTGCAGCAAACACTGACTCAGTTACCTCAATTTCAACATTTCTAGGATCGACCTTTGAACTCTCGATTGAGTTTAAGAGCTTCTTCCCAAAATCTGGTTTTAGTAGCTGTATCGCCGAAATATTAATTGATACTGTAAGCTCATTACTTCCAGATTCTTTTAATTTTGTCAGAAACTTAAGAGCTCGATCGATTATAAGATCACCTATCGGGATTATAAGCTTCGTCTTCTCTGCAATCGGAATGAACTCCAGTGGTGAAATCATGCCCAGTTTGTTGCTTCTAAGTCGAGCCAGGGCCTCATATCCACAAATCCTATTTTCCCCAACATTTAGAATGGGCTGAAATTGAAGGGAAAGTCTATCAGTTTCTTCACCTTCTGCTATTTGGATAAGCTCCCTTGTTATGATTTCCTCCCTCACGATCTGATCCTCAATCATATCATTAAAGTAGAAAATATCTTGATCGTTATCGGAGTGCATTGATTTTTCGGATATTACAAGAAGGTTTCTAAACAACAATTCTATGTCGTCATTATTCTCTTCTGTTATCTCTATTACACCTATTCCTCCGTTGACATGCTCTGCTTTTAGAGTCCACGCCACAGTCTCTGCAACAGCTTCTGCAAATACTTTTAGTTCTTCAGTATCCCTATAATCTTTCACATAATACGCAAATCTATACTCATATGTGTTGAATAGGACTCTGTCCTCTCTACAAAGGGTCTTCAGCTCATCAGCTACTCTTCTTATAAGCTCCTGGGCATATGAAAAACCATAGGTAAGACTAATAGCGTGAAGGGTGCTAAGATTTACTCCAACCAAAGCTCTTTTTACGTTATTTCCCGTGGAGGAATCACTTTTCAAGAGCTCTATAAGATATCTTCTGTTATAAAGATCAGTCCATGGATCGTGCTCTCCAAAATATCTTAATCTTTCCTCATAGCTTTTTCTGTCTGTTATATCAAGTATTATACCTTCAAGAGCTTCAACTGAACCGTCCTCGTTATATAAGCCTTCACCTACCTCAAGTACCCATTTATCTTCTCCCTGTGCTGTAATGATTTCATACTCTAGTTTATACGGCAATCTGTTTGGAATTGTTCTCTGCCACTCCTCCCATAGTCTCTCTCTATGTTCGGGACTAATTATGTCGTTGAACGCCAGCTCTTTATTCTCAACAAACTGATCAGGATAATAACCAGTAAGCTCATAGCAGCCTTTTGAAACAAAGAGCATGGTACCTTCTTTATCGAATTTGCATCTGTATGCAAGTCCTGGGAGATTGTCGATCAATACCCTTTTACTCTGCTCGCTCTTAGCAAGAAGTTCCTCTGTTTCCTTCCTTTTAGTGATGTCCTCAACCAAACACATATGTGTGAAATCCTCTGCAGGAAGGCCTGACAGTGGGGCAATCCTCATATTAGCCCATACCACTGACCCATCAGGTCTAAGATATCTCTTTTACATAGTGTAACCTGGGATTTCACCACTTAAAAACTTCTCAAATAACTCTAAATCTGGTTTTACATCGTCTGGATGAGTAAGTTCAGTCCAGGAATAGTTGCTTAATTCCTCAGCAGTTCTTCCAACGATCTCCTCAAACATAGGATTTACACTTTTTCGATTGAACTTATCTTCATAGGATAATACTATATCCGAGGAAATTGTTATCCCGATAGGAGCCTGTTCAAAT
>CAZHLQ010000067.1:0-3451 GCA_964533235.1 uncultured Gudongella sp.
AGATATATCGTTAAATTTCTATTTATCTATGTTTTAACGAACATTATCTCATTAATCGATCAGGGCTTCTGGTTGACAGAGCATTTTCAACACTTTTCATCTATATAAAAAGACAGCGATCAACTTATTTGGCACAGATAATGACCGTTTTCTATACTTAAATTCTTTTCCTCAAACGATTTCCTGACAAGAGCAGCCCTGTGATCACCATTAAAAGAATCAAACTTATCGGATTAGTGAATATCTCTGATATCATTTCGGGAATTGATCCTGCTGAAAGTGCAGCTCTTCTAAAGTTGCTGTCTATCATTGGTCCCAGTATCATTCCAAGGATGACTGGTCCAGTTGGATATCCATGCTCCTTTAATCCGAAGCCTACTATCCCAAAAACTATTACCAGCACCAGGTCCAGGTATCTTCCTCTTATGGAGTAGGCGCCTATCATGGATAGAACGAGTATGGTTGGTATTATCCACTGCTTGGGAATCTCTACTATGCGAGAGAATATCCGGACTCCCATCAGACCAAATACCAACAGAAATATATTGCTTAACAGTAGTGCAGAAACAAAAAACCAAAATATCTCTGGTCTTTCAGCCATCATCATCGGTCCAGGTCTTAGACCATGGATAAACAGTGCCCCCAGGATAACTGCTGTTACGCTGTCTCCTGGTATGCCCAGAGTAAGCATAGGTATAAAGGCTCCTCCAACTGCTGCGTTGTTTGCTGCCTCAGGAGCTACCACCCCCTCAACAGCGCCCTCACCAAACTGTCTTAACGGTTTTTTCACAGTTCTCCTGGCATGGTCATAGGCAAGGAGTGCAGCGATATCTCCCCCCGCTCCCGGCAAAGCACCTATAAATGCCCCTATGACTGAGGCTCGTAATGACAATGGCATATACTTTATCGTATCGCTCCATAAAGGTATTATCCTTTCAAGCTTTTGCTTAATTATCGGTCTTCCTATAAGCTTTATCTGACTTATTGCCTCAGAAACTCCGAAAAGACCGATCATAGCAACTACATAGTCTATTCCACCCATAAGAGCCAGTGTATCGAAGGTAAATCTGCCTTGCCCTGTAAAGGGGTCCATCCCGACTAATCCCAGAATAACTCCCATCAATCCCATCAGGATCCCCTTTGAAGGAGTTTTACCTCCCAGGCTTCCAATTAGCAGCAGCCCCATTGAGGCTACTAGAAAATAGTCTCTGGGTGCAAAGGCAAGGGCTACCTGAGACATCAAGGGTGTTGCGAATACCATTATCAATAATCCAATGATCCCCCCAAGGAAGGACTGGATCGTAGCGGTACCAATGGCCTCTCCTGCCAGTCCCAGCTTTGCCAGAGGATACCCATCGAAGGATGTTGCAATAGCAGCAGGCGCACCAGGGATATTAAGCAATATTGCTGATCTGGAGCCCCCGTATACACCGCCAGTAAAAACACCAGTCATCAGTGCAAGGGCGCTAAACATGTCCCATGAAAATGTAAATGAGATCAATAGGGAGACCGCCATAGTAACCGATAATCCCGGGATCGCTCCAACATAAATACCTGCGAATGTACCAGCAGCTATAAGTAAGATCAATAACGGATCGGCTAAAGGTACTATAAGACCTGTTAGTCCTTCAAACATAATATCATCTCCCTAAGGTAATGTGACCTTGAAAATAGTACCAAATAGGACCCATAAAACTAAAACCAGTCCTGCAGAATAAAGAAACACTCTCAATGCAGGCTTCTCCCCTAGGATGATCACCGAAGAAGCTGCGAAAACAACGGTCGATGGATAAAATCCAATCAACTGAGTCAATGCTACGTAGACCGATAGAGTCAATAAAATCGACAGAACCCTTATATCGAATATTTTCTGTGTTTTATCCCTCTTATTTTTTATAATTATTGATGAAGCTAGTATTATCATCAACGCTGATACCCCTAGTGGAAATGCACCAGGAGATGAGATTGTGCGGTCATCCAAAAATATAATTGTTGAAAGGCAAAAAGCCCCAAGGCTAAAAAGCCCAAGGGCAACATCTATCATAGTATGCTTTCCTGATTTCCAATCTCTCATCCCTATCACTGCCTAAGGTTTTACTCTTTCTATACCTAACTCCTCCGGAGAAATCTTTGCTCCGCCTGCATCATAAAGCAGCCAGGCAGATACTTTCTTCCAGTTGTCCAAAAATTCTGCAGCCTCTGATCCCGATATTCCCATAGGAGTAATTGCGCTATCAGAAAGGAATGCTTGAAATTCCTGATTCTCGAATCCTTTCAGAAATGCCTCCTTTAATACTTCTATTGTATCAGCTGGAGTGCCCTTTTTGGCATAGACTCCATAGAAAGGACCCCATGGAAGATATCTTGAATAGTCTGGTCTTGTGCTTGTGATCGTTGGGATATCATCATATCCGGGTATAGGATCCTCAGATATGCTCCCAAGTATTTTCAGTTCTCCTGCAGATGCAAGCTCCTTAACAGTAGAGAGCTTCGTTATAGTAACGTCAACATGTCCACCCATTAAAGCAGTTACGACTGGACCATCTCCATCAAATGGGATCTGGTTAAACTCAGCTTCGTCAACCGCATTGAACAAGGCAGCAACAACATACGGGAGTCCACCTGGGCCAGTAGTCCCCAGCTTAATAGTTCCGGGAGAAATAGATGCTTCATCCAGCAATTGGTCAAGTGAATCGATCCCTGAGCCTTCAGTTGTTACTACGACTGCAGTCTCTCTGCCGATAACGATTATTGGTTCAAAATCATCATAGCTCAACTTAGATATATCCATTACCCCATAAAGCTGAGGATTCTCTGCTCCATAAAGAAGAGTATATCCGTCTGCTGGTTGATCAAATACATACTGTGCTGCAATTGCTCCTGTTGCTCCGGTTTTATTCTGCAAAACTATTGTCCTGCCAAGCTCTGCTTCGACATGTGGCGTCAGAGATCTTGAGATTATATCTGTTCCTCCACCTGCTCCCCATTGTATGATCCCATTGATATCCTGTGAAGGAAAGGGCTTATCGTTAATGTTTGAACTACATGCAGCGACCGATAATCCTACGGTAAATACTAATAATACTAAAATCAATCTTCTTTTCATCATTATTGATGCTCCTCGTAATAAATAGTCACACTTATATTACCACTGACATAGTTAATCACGCAAGAGCATAATGAAATAAGGATGGTCTCCGACACTACTGTGTTCGAAGACCATTCATGTTAAAGCTCTAGTAATTGATTGATGCCTGGTAAGTACTTCTTTCCTGATCTCTCTCCGTAGAGTATCATGCTAAGATATACTTCTGAGGTCCCCAATTCCTCAGCGAGTCTTTTTTGAGTCATATTGACCTCAACGAGCTTCTGTTTGACTTTCTCTCCAAATGGAGTCAGCTTTCTCCTCTTCATCAAATTCACATCCCTAAAAAGAATTTAATTCTCTTTT
>CAZHLQ010000068.1:0-5683 GCA_964533235.1 uncultured Gudongella sp.
TTAGATGACTGAAGAAAAAAATATAATCCAGAAAGAAGCATTGGATGTAGATCAACTGATGGAGGAGTTTGATAAGGAAACCTCCAAGCTTAGAAAGCTGAAGGGAAACGTTGCTAAATTTGGTACTGTTATTGCTATAGCGATGGCATCCTTCCATCTTTATACTGCTGGTTTTGGTACCTTATTATCCTATAAACAAAGGTCATTACATATAATTTTTGCATTCATCCTAGGTCTGCTGCTATATCCGGCGGGAAAGAAATCCAGCCGGGAAAAGCCTGCCATATTAGACTTTGTACTAATGGGGATCGGAGTAGTAGTATTTGGTTACGTGTTCTTGTTCCCAGAGCAGCTAGCTCTAAAGGGTGGTAACGCCACAACAATGGACCTTGTGTTTGGAATTCTGGCAATACTTCTTACCCTTGAGGTAACAAGAAGGGTAGTTGGACCGGAGCTTCCAATAGTAGCTATTGTATTCTTAGCATATGCGTATTTTGGACCTCAAATGCCAGGAGTGTTAGCTCACAGAGGCTTCTCCCTAACAAGAATAGTATCTCACATGTACATGGGACTTGAGGGTATAATGGGTATACCGTTGGGAGTATCCGCAACCTTCGTCTTCTTGTTTATTCTTTTCGGTGCTTTTCTTGAAAAGACAGGAGTAGGAAAATTCTTTATTGATATGGCATTTGGTTTGACTGGGCATCTAAAGAGCGGTCCTGCGATGACAGCAGTAGTAGCATCAGGCTTTATGGGTTCCATTTCAGGAAGCTCAGTAGCAAATACTGTAACTACAGGGGCATTTACAATACCTCTTATGAAGAAAACAGGCTACAAGCCTTACTTTGCAGGAGCAGTTGAAGCAGCAGCTTCGACGGGTGGGCAGATAATGCCTCCTGTAATGGGTGCAGCAGCCTTCATAATGGCTGAATTCACAGGAATACCTTATCTTAAGATAATAATTGCAGCAGCAATACCTGCAATACTATACTATTTCGCTGTAGGAACAATGGTACACCTTGAAGCATCAAAGCTAGGTCTTAAAGGTCTGCCAAGAGAGCAGCTGCCTAAAGTAGGAAAGCTTATGCTAAGCAGAGGCTACCTTCTTATACCACTTGTAACTATAGTATATTTCCTGGTTGCAGGGAATACTCCTACACTAGCTGCATTCAAAGCTATAGTGGTAAGTCTTGTAATAGCGATAATTGCAACACTAGCTCGTAAGGATAAATCATTTTCCTTCAAGGATTTCTTGGGAGCATTAGAAGCAGGTGCTAAGGGAGCCGTTGGAGTTGCATGTGCCTGTGCCTGTGCAGGTATGATAGTAGGGGTTGTAACTCTTACTGGTCTCGGACTAAGAATAGCAGAGCTGATAGTATCAGCAGCAGGAGGAAACCTGCTACTAACACTATTCTTCACAATGATTGCATCTATAATATTAGGTATGGGTCTTCCAACTACAGCAAAGTATATTGTGCTTGCTACAATGGCAGTGCCTGCACTTCTAAAGCTAGAAGTAAACCTGATGGCAGCACACCTCTTCATACTATATTTCGGAGTAGTGGCTGACATTACACCTCCAGTTGCACTGGCAGCATATGCAGGAGCCGGAATAGCAGGGGCGAACTCTATGAAGACAGGCTTCCAGGCGGTGAAGATCGCCCTAGCAGCTTTCATAGTCCCATATATATTCGCAATAGACCCCAAGCTTATAATGGTCGAGGAAATAATCGGCTCAACAGTCGTGTTCTCACCTTTCATAAGTGCTTTACCAGTAGTGGTGTCAGCAGTAATAGGTATTCTCTGCTTAGCTGCGGCCGTTGAAGGCTACTTGATCAAAAAGACCAACATACTTGAAAGAGTTCTACTGGCAGCAGCAGCACTTATGCTATTGAAGCCAGGGCTAGTAACAGACTTGTTTGGAGTAGCAGTTCTTATAGGAACATACTTCTTCCAAAAGGCAAGTATTAAGAAAGAAGCTGCAAAACTATAAAGTTCCTAAATCCACGCTTTGTTTCGAGGCGTGGATTTTTATTTGATTTACGATACCCTTATAGGGTATAATATGCTCAAAAGCAAAACTGAAAGGGATGATAGATATGGAGTTGTACTTGGAAAAAAGAACGAATAAGTCCTTCGAAGAAGCACTTATAGCTTTAAGGGAAACACTTAAGGAAAGACAGTTCGGAGTATTGTGGGAGCTAAACTTCCGGGATAAATTTGCAGAGAAAGGCTTTGAGTATGGTAAAAATCATATGATCCTCGAGGTCTGTAACCCCCAAATTGCAATCGAGATCTTAAACGCCAAGCCGGACATGGCATATTTCTTGCCATGTAAGATGATGATCAGGGACGATGTAGACTCTGTTGTGGTTGGAATGATCAAGCCCGAAGCATTGGTAGACATAATGGGAGAAGAAAGCATAAAGGAAGCTGCACTTATGGTCGAAAATACCCTATGGAGTGCGATAGAGGCCGCTGTATAGGCCTCTTTATTTTTTTCTGTCCATAATAAGTGAATAATGGTATAGTGAGATAACTAATACTAAATATATTGGAGGAATGTGATCCTTATGATCAAGTTGATGGCAGACTCGACCTGTGACCTTTCGCAGGAGATCCTTGAAAGGTACAATATTGGAGTTGCACCCCTAAGTATATTAATAAACAACGAGACCTATAAGGACAAGGTGGATATAACAGCAGATGAGTTCTTTAAGCTTCTGCCGTCTCTTCCTGAGCTTCCTACGACCTCCATGCCAAGCCCAGAGGAATATATAAGTATAATAGATAAAGCAGTAGAGGAAGGATATACTGAGTTCCTTTGTATCTGCATGTCCAGCGGTACCAGCGGCTCCTATCAGTCTGCAGTTATAGCCAAGGACCTGTATTTTGAGAAGCATTCGGATACTGAAATCAAGTTACATATAGTCGACTCACTCTCAATGAGCCATGGAAGCGGATACCTTATACTTATGTCAGCTCAGCTTATGGAACAGGGCTACACCTTTGACCAGCTGATCGAGTTCAATGAAAAATATAAAATAAAGGTCAAGCACTTCCTCTGCGTAGATGATCTGAATAATCTTATTAAAAGCGGCAGGCTGACAAACGCCAGCGCATTTATAGGCAAGCTATTGAAGGTGAAGCCCATAATGACCATGAAAAAGGGAAAGGGAGCCATAGTAGCTAAGGAAAGAGGCTTAACCAAGGTTCTGAAGTATTATGTAGATGAGTTTGTAAGAAGGGTAGATCCTGAAATGACGAACTTCATCATAATTGGCTATACATCAGACTCAATTGTAGCAGAGGCGCTTAAGACAAAGCTTCTTGCTGAGACTGGATTCAAAGGAGATATATACATTATGCAGATGGGAGTTTCAGTAGGAACTCACGTCGGGCTCGGTGGATTATCTATGTTCTACATTGAAAAGTAAGCAAAAATGGGAAGCTAATCCAATTGACAAAAATGGCAATAAATAATATAATTACTTTTGTGACTTGCACCCGTAGCTCAGAAGGATAGAGCGGTGCCCTCCTAAGGCATGTGCAGGGGTTCGATTCCTCTCGGGTGCACCATTTTTTTCAGGTGATAAATATGGATGAGCTTTTTATGAAGGAAGCAATAAATATCGCAAAAACTAGCACCTACGAGGTTCCCGTAGGTGCTGTTATAGTTTATGACGGAAAAATAATCGGAAGAGGCTGGAACAGGAGAGAAACTGAGAAGGACCCCACAGCCCATGCAGAAATAATGGCTATACAGGAGGCAAGCAGATACCTGGGCGGCTGGAGGCTGGTAGATTGTACAATGTACGTTACCCTCGAGCCCTGTGCCATGTGCGCTGGAGCAATAGTAAATGCAAGGCTACCAAGGCTTGTTATTGGGGCAATGGACGAAAGGTTCGGCTGCTGCGGCTCCAACGAGGATCTTGTAAGACACCCAAGAATGAACCACAGAGTAGACCTTACAACAGGAGTACTGGAAAAGGAGTGAAAACAGCTCCTAACAGACTTTTTCAGAGAGCTTCGAAAATCAGGGAAATCCAAGTAAAAATGGGTTTCCCTTTAGTTTTTTCTCTATAAATCGTATAATTAAACCATAACTATAAACGGAGGGATACATATGAGATACATCGACCTTAGAAGCGACACAGTAACAATGCCTACAGATGAGATGAGAAAAGCCATGGCAGAAGCACTAGTAGGTGATGACGTATATGGAGACGACCCTACGATCAACAAGCTGGAGGAGCTTGCAGCCAGAATGGTAGGTAAGGAAGCGGCCCTATTCGTTCCTTCGGGTACAATGGGCAACCAGCTTGCAATCATGAGTCACACATCCTATGGAGATGAGATAATAGTAGGAGCGAACTCTCATATTGTTGTCCACGAGGTTGGTGCGGCAGCAAGACTTTCAGGAGTAAGCTATGCAATAGTTGACAACCCGGATGACAGAATCTATGCAGAAGATGTAATAAGAAAAATCAGAACAGACGACATCCATCATCCAAAAACCGGACTTGTATGCTTGGAAAATGCTCTTGCTAACGGTACTGTTGTACCATTAGATATTATGAAGGATGCCTATGAAGCAGCCAAAGCCAACGGAATACCAGTTCACACTGATGGAGCAAGACTATTTAATGCAGCAACAGCACTTGGTGTAGATGCATCGGAAATTGCAAAATACACAGACTCTGTCATGTTCTGTCTATCTAAGGGACTTTGTGCTCCAGTAGGTTCGATGCTTGCAGGTTCAAAGGAGTTCATAAACAAAGCCAGAAGAATGAGAAAGCTTTTGGGCGGTGGAATGAGACAAGCGGGGATTCTTGCCGCTGCAGGCATAATAGCACTGGAAAAGATGACGAAGAGACTACATGAGGACCACGAGAACATAAAATACATGACGGAAAAGCTTTTGGAAATGCCTGAAATATCACTTAAGCCAGAGAATGTCCAAATAGATATGGTATATTTTGATATAGTAAAGGAAGGCTTCGATGCGGCAGCCTTTACAGATTACCTTTTCAATAATGGAGTCAAGATCAACAATGACTGGCCATTGGAATTCAGATATGTTGCCCACAACGACATATCAAGAGAAGATATTGACAAGGTAATCGGCTTGATGAAGGAGTATTTTTCAAAATAAAGGCGGAGGTTATATGGGAGAAACCAGGAAAACGATAAAAACTACATGTACTCTGGACTGCTGGGACTCCTGCTCCATGCTTGCTGAGGTAGAAAATGGAGAACTAATAAGCCTAAAGGGAGATCCGAGGAACCCAGTCACGGGAGCAGCTCTTTGCGAGAAAGGATATAACCATCTAAAGATGAGGACACATTCTGAGAGGCTGACAACACCCCTGATAAAAAAGGAGGGGGTATTGGTTGAATCTTCATGGGATGAGGCTCTTGATCTTGTCGCTTATAAGCTGGATGCCTTAAAAAAAGAGTACCCTACAACAGCACTAATGAGCATAACAAGCGCAGGCAACACAGGTATAATAAAAAGGCTTGATCAAAGGTTTTTCAATGCCTATGGAGGAGTAACAACAGCCGTTGGGAGTCTTTGCGCAGGTGCAGGTAACGAAGCGCAGCGATTTGATTTTGGAAGGTGCCTCCATCACGAACCTACAGATCTAATGAACAGCAGGATGATAATCCTTTGGGGAAGAAA